>JBBDNH010000294.1:0-12106 GCA_040877745.1 Dehalococcoidia bacterium | reverse complement strand
CGATGCGCTCCGGCAAGCGGCCGTTCATGGTGTAGTCCATGATCGCCGCGCCGGTGAGCGGGATGGCGGCCTCGTGCTCGGAGAGGTCGATGTACTGGCCCTTGCCGGTCTTGCGCCGATAGTGGAGCGCGGCGAGCACGGCGCCGGCGCCGATGAAGCCTGAGTAGGGGTCGGTGAACGAGAGGCCGCTACGCAGCGGCGGGCCGCCCGCATAGCCAGTGAGCTGCGAGACGCCGGACGCGGGCTCCAGGCCCATGCCGTAGGCCGACCAGTCCGAGTAGGGGCCGTTTTGTCCGAAGCCGGAGAGCGAGATCATCACGATGTCGGGCTTGATCTCGCGCACGCGCTGGTAGTCGAGCTCGAACGCGCGCATGACGCGCGGCGTGAAGCTCTCTGCCAGCACATCGCTCTGGGCGATGAGCTCGCGCAGGAGCTCGCGGGCGCGCTCCTGATTGAGGTCGAGGACGATCTCCTTCTTGCCGGCGTTGCGGATGGTGAAGTAGAGCGCGCGCTCCCAGGGGACGCTCTGGCCGTCGTTATCGACGTGGATCAAGTTGCGCGTGACGTCGAGGCGGCCGGGCGCCTCCATGCGGATCACCTCGGCGCCGAGGTCGGCGAGGATGCGTGTGCAGCTCGGGCCGGCGAAGACCTGGGTGAGGTCGGTGACGCGGACGCCTTGCAATGGTCGCTGGTTGCTAGTCACTGGTCGCTGGTACCCTTCCTCGATAGCGCGTCGGCGTATTCGTTCCAGCGGTTGCCCGCGTGGCCCTCTAGCCACTCAATCCGTACGCTTGGATGAAGCTGGGCCAACTCGTAGGCCTCGCGGACGAGCTCGAGATTCTTGACTGGTTCGCGCTTCTTCCCATTCTTCCGAACCCAGCCGTTTCGCTCCCAGCCGACGGCCCATTTCGTGATTGTGTTCAGGCACAACTGGCTGTCTGTGTAGATGGTCGCTTGCTCGTCTGAAGTGAGCATCTTATAGGCCTCGATGATGGCCTTCAGTTCCATGCGGTTGTTGGTAGTCTCAGGCTCGCCGCCGCAGCGCTCCTCGACCACCGCATCGTTCGTGACCCTCACAGCACCCCAGCCACCTCTGCCGGGATTCGGCTCGCAGAAGCCGTCGGTGAAGAGTCCGGTCTTCGGGCCTGCGGTGAAGCGCTGCAACGCTTCTGTTGTGGACGGTTTATCCCTGCCCGTGCTAGCCCGCCGACCGTCATCGTTGCAGTCCTGACATCTCTTCGGAACCCAATTCGGGTACTTGCCAACGACCTGGGCTGGCAGCGTCCTTGTATTGCCGCAGGCCTCGCAGATGTAGTCTCTCGTTGGCATGCTCGCCTCCATGCTCTCCAGCAGGGTTCGTTCCCATGCTCACGTGACGTCCCTCTCGCGCAGGACGCGCTGCTCTTCTTCGGAGTAGCCGAGGCCGGCCAGCGTCGCTTGGTTGTGCTCCCCGAGCGCCGGCGCGCGTTCGATGACGGGCGGCGTTTCGCTCATGCGGAAGGGCGGGCCGGTGAGGGTGAGCTCGCCCGCTGCGGGGTGGTCGATGCGCTGGAAGAAGTTTCGCTCCTGGAGGTGCGGGTCTTCGACCAGCTCCTTCACGGTCGGCACGGGCGCGAAGGGCATGCGCAGCGCCTGCGCGAGCTCGACGATGTCGGCGGCCGTCGTTTCCATGAGCCACGGCATGAGCAGCTCGTCGACCTGCTGCCACTGGACCATGCGCGCCTGCGCGCCACCGGCGAACAGGGGATGCTGGTCGAGGTCGGGGTTGCCCATGAGCAGCGCCATGGGCGACACGACGCCCTCCTGGGTGATGCCGCGCTGCGGGAAGCCTGCGGCGCCCGGAACGAGCACGACGTAGCCGTCCTTGCAGGGCATGATGTCCATGGGGTAGCCGAAGACGTGTCGCGAGTAGTAGCGACGCCGGATGGCGCCCTGGAAGCCGTACATGGCAGCGTTGTACTCGTCGGCGCAGGCGGCCGCTTCGGCGAGCGAGATATCGACGTGCTGGCCGCGGCCCTTGTTCGCGCGATAGGCGATCGCGGCGAGCGCGCCGATCCAGGCGTGGATGCCGGCGATGTACTCGGCCGGTGTGCCGCCCGTGGTGAGCGGCTCGCGGTCGGGGTCGCCGGTGTTGTACATGATCGTGCTCATGGCCATCGCGGTGAGGCTGTTGCCCTTGTAGTCCTGGTAGGGCCCGCTGCAGCCGAACGGCGTGACCGAGACGTAGACGAGGTTCGGGAAGGCGGCCTTGAGATCGGCGTGGCTGAGGCCGCGGGCGGCCATGGCGGTCTGGCCGTCGCTCTCGATGAGCACGTCGGCGTTTTCGAGCAGCTTCTTGAGGACGACCTGGCCCGAGGCGACCGTGGTGTCGAGGGTGACGCTCTGTTTGCCGGTGTTGAGGTGGAGGAAGAGGCCGCTCTTCTCGGGGTCGGGCTCGTCGTTCGGGAAGGGCCCGAGGCGACGAGATCGGTCGCCCTCGGGAGGCTCGACCTTAACCACGTCCGCGCCGAGATCGGCGAAGAGCTTGCCGCAGTAGGGCCCGGCGATGCCCTCGGCAAGCTCGATGACGCGCAGGTCTGAGAGGGCTCCTTCGGCCATGTTCCTCCTAACAGGCGCTGAGCTCAGGTGCGCTGGCGCGGCGGAGGCGCGATCCGCATCATACTAGGAGCGCACACCTGGCCGCAAACGGGGCTGCTAGGGCAGCTGGAGCGTAACCTCGTGGACGCCGAGGTCGGCGACCGCGGTCTGCGGCACGAGCTGACCGTCGACGCGGAACGTGACGTCGCCACCCTCGGCGCAGGCCGGGACGGACGCGGGCGTCACGACGAAGAGATGGTAGGTGTCGGGGCCGGCGGCGTTCATGAGCACTGGGGGCGGCGACGAGATGCCGCACAGCGTATCGCCAATATAGGCCTCGATCATCGTGCCGGCCGGCAGGTGCTCGCCGTTGCCGTCCAGCGCGTCGCCGTAGAAGACCGTGGCCGGCCTGCCCGCGCCAGTCACGGTGCTGGAGTAGTCGATGTCGAGCGACAGCTCGGTCTCGCCAGCGGGCCAATCGACGAGCTCCGGCGGCGAGTGGCCCTGGTCGCCGGTGAAGACGGAGACGAGCAGCTGCGCGCCCTCTTGGCCGCAGCCCGGCACCTCGCTGTCGCTGGCAACGGTGACGCTGTAAGCGCCGTCCTTGATCGGCAGGGAAATGAAATTGCATAGGCGGGCGAGGCCGTCCTTGCGCACCGAGACGCCGCTCAGGAAGCCATCGATGGGCTGGCCGTCGAGCGTCATGGTGCCGCTGATGGTGAGTCGCTCGCCGGCGCCGGGCACGGCGTCTGCGGCGGCGGAGCCGAAGCGCGGCGCGAGCGTGAAGCGCTCGCCGAAGTTGCTCGCGTCCTCGACCAGCACGTCCTCGCCCTCGGGACGCTGACCGTCCTCAACCCAAGCGACCAGGTCCTCGAGAGCCTGCTCCCACTCGCTGTTAGTGAAGCCGCAGTGCTCCGGCGCCTGGACGAAGCGCTGAACGAGCAGGTCGCTGCGGCCTTCGGCGTCCGCGAGTCGCTGGAGCTGCCGCGCGGCGCTGACGGGCACGCGAACGTCGCCGGTGTTGGAGATGGCCAGCGTCGGGACCTGGACGTCGCCGGTAATCTCGCCCAGCGCGATGTTCTCGTCCATGCGGGGGCCGCCCTCGACGCGCACAACGTCGCGGTTGAAGGCGTCGTCCGCGACCTCGCTTGCCGGGCCGAGTTGGTAGTCAACATCGACATTGTCGTAGACGCGCGCGTCGATCGTCAGCACGGCTGCGCTCCACATATCGGCGTCGACCGCGATGCCCTCGCCGTCGAACGGACGGGGGCCGCCGGACAGATCGATGAAGATGTTGGCGAACTGGTCGTACGCGGATGGGTCGTCGAGGGCGGGCAGGATGCGCGAGTTGAGCAGCTCGCCGGCGGTGACGGCATCGAACTCGGCCTGGGTGACGCCGGACGCGAACGCCCCGGCGACGAAGTAGTCGCCGAAGCTATCGGCGTTGATCGTGCCGCAGAGCGGCAGCGAGCCGTCGTAGCGGTCCGGGTAGCGCTGGGCGGAGAGCACACTGCCGAAGCCGCCCATGGAGTGGCCGGTGACGTACGTGCGCTCCGGGCGGCGGAACTCGGACACGAAGTGGTCCCAGAGCGCCGCGCTCTCGTCCGCAGCCAGCCACCAGACATCGGGGACGTTGCTGCTGAAGCTGGAAGCGCCCCAGGCGTAGCCGTTGCGGATCAGGTAGTGGCGGATCGCCGGCATGTCGATTGTCAGCTCGGTGTCGAAGATGCTGGATCCGTGCAAGTAGAGGACCAGACGGCCGTTCCAGTCGTCGGGCATCTCGATCTGGTAGATGGCGCCGCCCAGCGTCCCGAAGTGCGCTGTTGCGCCGGGCAGGGCCTCGAACGATGGGTCGCCCAGCACGAAGTTGCCGGCGGGCTGGCCGGCGAAGGTGACCGGCTCGGGCAGCGGTCGGGGCGTGGGCGTCGCTGGCGGCGATGTGGAGCCGCCGCCGCAGGCGACCGCGAGGGCGACGGCCACGAGGAGCGCGCAAGCGAGGCCGAGGCGAGACGGTGCTGGCATGTTGGCCCTCCCCCATCCGATCATGCCACGCATCATACGGTGGGCAGCGGCGAGGAGCAACAGGAGCAGACAGTACCCAAGTGTGAGCTGGTTCATAGAGGGAACGCCGGTTCGCTGGTAAGGTCTGCGTGCAGGAAGCGAAGCCTAGCCCTCCTACCGAGACCTCCCTTCCTGCTGAAACCCGCGCCGGTCAGCCACCCACACCCCACCACCCACCGGCGCGGGTTTCCGGCTATCTAGGGCAACGTGAGATCGAGGTCGTGCGGCTCGTCGCGGGCGTCGTTGATGCCCGTCTCGCGCGCGGTCTCGCCGTCCACGACGAAGCGGACCTCGGCGTCCCGCGGGCAGTTTGAGAGCTCATCCGGCGCGGAGACGGCGATGAAGTACGAGCCGGGGTTGGCGGCGCCCATGACGACGGGCGGCACCGAGCCCACACCGCACAGCTCGTCGGCGACGTAGGCCTCGATCTTGGTGCCGGGGGGCAGGCGGTCACCGGACGAGTCGTGGACCGTGCCCTGGAACGTCGTGATGGGCAGCGAAACGCCGTCCGGGTCCCCGGTGGAGAATGAGGCGTCGAACGCCAGCTCGCGGCCGGCCTGCGGCCACGTAGCGAGCTCCTGCGATGAGAGGAACTGGCCCTGATAGAACGCGAAGAGGTAGAACTGCGCGCCGGGCTCGCCGCAGCCCGCCACCTCCGCCGCGGAGGCGACAGACTCGCTGTAGACGCCGCCGTCGACCGCGGAGAACAGGCTGTAGCCGCAGGACGCCGCCAGGCCGTCGTTGCGCACGACGACATCGAGCAGGAAGCCCTCGAACGGTTCGCCGTCGAGCGTTAGGCTGCCGCTCAGAGCGAGCCGCTCGTCCGCGCCGGGGACGCCGTCCGCCTCGGGCGAGCCGAAACGCGGGCCGAGCGTGTAGGCGGCGCCGGCCTCGCTCAGGTCGTCCGCAAGCAGGTCCTCGCCGTCCGGGCGCCGGCCGTCCTCGACCCAATCGATGAGGGCCTCGAGGCCCTGCTCCCACTCGGAGTCGATGAACGTGCAGTGGCCGGCGGCCTGCACGGCCCGCTGAACGAGGAGGTCGCCGTTGCCCCCAGCGGCGACGCGCTCTGCGATGAGCTGCGTTTCGCTGAGCGCGACGAAGAGGTCGCCGGTGGTGTGCATGGTGAGCAGCGGGATCTCGATTTCGCCGGTGGAATCGTGGCCGGCGGTGAAGCTCTGCAGGAACGCGCCCGATTCGATGCGAAGCACGGCGGCGTTGAAGTCCTCACTGGAAACATCGCTTTGCGGGCCGAGCTCGTACATCGTGTCCGTGTTGCCGTAGATCCCCGCGCCGAGGGCGGTGCCGGCGAAGCTGAAGTTGTCGTCGATGCGCTCGAGGATCCCCTCGCGGGCGAACGAACGCGGGCCGCCGGTGATGTGGGTGACGATGTCGACGAAGCGGTCGAGCGTGTCCGGGTCTTCGAGCGCGGGCTCGATGCGGCTCGCGATGAGGGCGTCGACCGCCGCCGGGTCGAGGTCGTCCTGCGTGACGCCGGCGGCGTACGCGGCGGCGACGAAGTAGTCGCCGAGGAACTGGAGCTCGCTGGTGTTGCCGGCGATTGCGCAGAGGGCGAGCCCGCCGTCGAAGCGGCCGGCGTAGCGCTCGGCGGCGAGGACCGTGCTGCCGCCGCCCATCGAGTGGCCGGTGACGTAGGTGTAGTCCGGCCGCCCGAACTCAGCGACGAAGTGGTCCCAGAGCGCGGCGGTCTCGTCCGCGCCGAGGCCGGGCACGAGGCCGTTGTTGCTGTAGCTGGACGCGCCCCACGCGAAGCCGTTACGGATCAGGTAGCGACGGATGCTCGGCTGGTCGACGTCGAGCGTGGGCGAGAAGTTGCGATAGCCGTGCATGTAGAGCACAAGACGTCCGTTCCAGTCGTCGGGTATCTCGATCTGGTAGACGCTGCCGCCCAGCTCGCCGAAGTGGGCGGTAGCACCCGGCAGCGCATCGAACGTTGGATCGCCCTGCGCGTAGTTGCCCTCCGGCTCGGCGGCGAACTCGACGGGCGCGGGAACGGGCCGCGGCGTGGCGGTCGCCTCGGGCGTGTTGCTGTCGCCGCCGCGGCAGGCGAGCGAGAGCGCGAACACGACGGGAACGACGAACAGGAGCAAGCGCGGGCTTTGCATGGGTAACGCCCAGCATACGCGGCGGCCCGGTCGAGGGCAAACGCCGTTCGTGCTATGATGCGCGCACGAGCTGAGATGAGTAACCTCGTCTTCTGTCACAGGCCGGAACACATCCGAGAGATTGCCGAGCAGGCTGCCGCGGCGCGTAGCCCCTCTTTGCGTTCAGCAGAGAGGGGCAGCCACGACAGCAGCCAGCTTTCAGTCTTAAGGAGTGTTCAATGCAGGCCTATCCTTTCAAGCAAGTAGACGCCTTTACCTCACGTCCTCTCTACGGCAACCCCGTCGCGGTGGTGCTCGGCGCGGACGGCCTGGCGGCCGAGGAGATGCAGCGCTTCGCGGCGTGGACGAATTTGTCCGAGACCACGTTCGTTCTGACGCCGACGATCGCAGGGCCGGCGTACCTGCTGCGTATCTTCACGCCCAGCGGCGAGCTGCCGTTCGCAGGGCACCCGACGATCGGCTCGTGCCACGCGGTGATCGAGGCCGGCGTGGCGACGCCGGAGGGCGGTCGTATGGTGCAGGAATGCGCGGCGGGGAACCTGCCGCTGAGAATCGAAGGGGAGGGGCCTGAGCGGCGCATCCACGTCGAAGCGCCGGAAGCGAAGCTGATGGGCGAGTTCCCGGCGCTCAGCGACGAGCTGTCGGCGGCGCTCGGACGCCAGATCGCGACGTCGCCCGCGCCGACCGCGTTCCGGAACGGGCCCAACTGGCTGTTCGTCCGGTTCGACGACGCGTCCGACGTGGCGTCGCTCAAGCCCGATATGTCGGCCGTGGCGAAGCTGAGCCTGGTGCACCAGCTGAGCGGTGTCGCGACGTTCGCGTTCGTCCCCGAGGGCGAGTTCGCCGTACATATTCGCTGCTTTGCGCCGGTCTACGGGATCAACGAGGACCCGGTGACCGGCAGCGCGAACGCGGCGCTCCCCGCGTACCTGGCCCACCATGGCCTGCTCGAGCGGACAGGGCGCGAGTACGTCGCCACGCAGGCGACCGAGCTAGGCCGCGACGGGCGCGTCTACGTCCGCGTGCTGGACGACGCCGGGGGCGCGGAGATCGGCGGGCAGGCGGTGACCGTCGTGGACGGCGAGATCCGGCTGTGAGGCGCGGTGTGACCTCGTTCATAGCGAAACGACGCCCGCGCTGCTAGGGTAGGCGCGCAGGCATCGTAATCGGCCACCTACCGAGACGGACCTGCAGAGGCCCACGCCGGACACCCCGCCATCAGTCGGTCCGGCGGGGGCCTCGGTCTTACGCCGTCGCGGCGGCCGCGCGTTGGACGCGCGAGCGCCAGCGGCCGAGCGCGACGAGCGACCAGACGCCCTCGAGCGCGGCGAACGGCCACGCTTCGATCAGCCCGCCGTAGACCGCCGCAACCGCGCTGGCTGCGGCGAACGCGAGCACGAACCAGGGCGATCGGTCCTCGAGCGCGTACGCGACGAGCATCGCGGAGACGGCGACGACGCCTAGGAGGAGCAGCATTCGGACGCCTCGGTGGAGCTGTCAGCGGCCATAGAGCACCTTCCTTTCCTGACGGCTCGCCTTCGGGCTGGCGAGCTAGAGCAAGACCTTCTTGGGCGCGCCGCCCGGCGCGCGACGGAAGTTGTGCGCGAGGTAGCGCTTGTATTGCCCTTCGTCGATCTCCTCGATCGAACAGCGGTCCGTCCGCGAAAGCGCCGCCTCGATGCGGCCGGCGAGGTCGCGATACGACGCGTGCGTGTCGTCGTGGATGGCGAAGACGCCCTTCGCGTGGACGGCGACGGCGAGCTGGCGCTCGCAGAGGGCGAGCAGCCAGCCGAGGACGACCTCGGCCCAGCCGACGTGGAAGCTGCTGTCGGCGAACGAGAGCGCCAGCCGCTGGTTGTTCGACTCCGGGCCCAGGAACAAGAGCGTCGCGCCGAAGCTGGGACGCCCGAGCTCGCTCGCAGGACGGTAGACCTCGCGCAGCCTGCCGTCCGCCGCGAGCGTCTCGCCCGCGAAGTAGCGCCCGAGGCCGAACTCGAACGCCTTGTACTGCTCGTTCGGCGTGAGGGCGCCGGCGAGCCACTCCAGGAACTGCTCCATCTCCTCATTTTGAGCCTGGAGCTGGTGCTGCGCGGCGATGAACTCACATGCGGCGCGGACGAGCGGCGCGCAGGATGCGTACGAACCTCGTGTCGCGAGGACGCAGGTGTCGGCGAGCGCCGAGAACGTCCGCGACCAGAGACCGATCAGCGCGGCGTAGGGATGCTTGCGGAAGGACGAGTGGGTCGAGTCGCGGACGATGGCGAGCTGGAGGTTCATCCCCTCTTCGAACAGGCGCAGCTCCTTGCCGAGCACGAAGCTCGTCTGGCGGAAGGCGTCCTGGACCTGCGCCGAGACGCCGCCGGGCTTCGCGGGCAGGTCGTAGCGTTCGGGGAAGGGGATGCGAGAGACGCGCTGCAGCGGAGTGGGAGGCTGGCTCATGGAGGTTCATGGTAGCGCAGGGTAACTGCGTGGCTGAAGCCTGGGCCTTCCACCCTCACCCCGATTTTCGCCTGAGTTCGCGCGTTTCGGTCACAGATCGCCCCTCTCCCGCTGGCGGGAGAGGGGACCGGGGGTGAGGGTCGTGCAGGCGGATGCCACACCCTTCAGGGTGTGGTCTCCCGCTTGCAGTCGGGTGCAGGTCTGCTATACTCCCCCCTTGGGCTAACATCGCAAGACGGCGGAGAAGGAGCGGGCGCCCCGAAGGATCGGGGCGCGAAGTATGTCAGCGTTCGTAGTCATCGGCGGCCAGTGGGGCGATGAGGGGAAAGGTCGCATGGTCGACCTGCTGGCGCAGGACGCGTCGATCGTGGCGCGCTACTCGGCGGGCGATAACGCGGGCCACACGATCATCAACCACCTGGGCAAGTTCGCGCTGCACCTGGTGCCCGCCGGTATCTTCTACCCGGACAAGGTCTGCCTGATCGGCAACGGCGTCGTCGTCAACCCGACGGTGCTGCTGGACGAGATCAAGCAGCTGGAGACGCGCGGCGTGAGCACGAAGAACCTGTTCGTCAGCGACCGCGCGCAGGTGCTGATGCCCTACCATCTGCTGATCGACGAGCTGGAGGAGCGCGCGCGCGGCGCGGCCGCGCTCGAGACGACGCTGCGCGGCGTCGGTCCGGCGTTCGTCGACAAGGTGGCGCGGCAGGGCGTGCGCATGGCCGACCTGATCGACCCGGACGCGCTGCGGGCGCGGCTGGAGGTCGTGCTGCCGACCAAGAACCGCGTGTTCGAGCGACTCTACGATGCGCCGCCGATCGACCTCGACAAGCTCTGCAGGGCGTACGTGGACTACGGCTGCCAGCTGAAGCCGCACGTGCGCGATACGATGGCGATCATTCACGACGCGATCGAACGCGGCGAGCAGGTGCTGCTCGAAGGTGCGCAGGGCGCGCTGCTCGACCTCGACGCGGGCACGTACCCTTATGTGTCGTCCTCCACGCCGTCGTCGCTCGCCGCGGGCGCCGCGATCGGGGTGGGCGTCGGCCCGACGGACATCAAGCGCGTCGTGGGCGTCTACAAGGCGTATATGACGCGCGTCGGCGCCGGCCCGATGCCCACCGAGCTGGACGACGAGACGGGCGATATCTTGAGGCGCGAAGGCCCGGCGCCGGAGTTCGGATCGACGACGGGCCGGCCGCGGCGCTGCGGGTGGTTCGACGCGGTGGCTTCGCGCTACAGCGTGCGCGTGAACGGCGTCGGGAGCGCTGCGCTGACGCGGCTGGACGTGCTCGACAACTTCCCGGACATCGAGCTGTGCACGTCGTACGAGCTGGACGGCCAGCCGGTGGACGCCTTCCCGCCGACCGTGTCGGTGCTGGAGCGCGTGAAGCCCGTGTTCGAGGAGCACAAGGGGTGGATGGAGAAGACGTCCGGCGCGCGCAAGTTCAGCGACCTGCCCAAGCAGGCGATGCGCTATGTCGAGCGCATCGAGGAGCTGCTCGGCTGCCCGATCGAGTTTGTCTCGGTCGGGCCGGAGCGCGAGCAGGTGATCAGGCGTTAGGCATGGGCGAAGCGGTCAACCCCTGGCTGCACATCTTCGCGGCGACCGTCTGGGTCGGGCCGCAGGTCTTCCTCTTCGTCGCCGCGGTGCCGGCGATCCGGACGATCGAGGACGCGCAGGTGCGCGCGCGCACGATGCGCGTGCTGACGACGCGCTTCGGCTGGCTGGCGTGGGGCGCGCTGGCGGTGCTCGTCATCACGGGCATCGCGAACCTGTACGAGCACGACCTGCCGGTGGACGTCCTCTTCGAGCGGAACTTCGGCGTGATCTTCCAGGTGAAGATGACGCTGCTCATCGTGGCCGTGATCCTGACGGCTGTCCACAGCTTCGTCATCGGCCCCAGGATGCTTCGGATGCAGGAGGCCGTTGCAGAAGACGCGGAGATCGCGCCGATGCGCCGGCTGACGATGATCGTGTCGGGCGTGAACGGCCTGATCGCGCTCGGCATCCTCTTCTGCGGCGCGCTGCTGAGCAGCACCTACGCGCTGGAGTAAGGAATGTGCCCGACCGCCGACTGTCCGCCACGGCGGACTCGCTGCGGCGAGAAGTCGGCGGCATGGCTGCGAGCGAGAGAAGCCGCGGGTTTCAACCCGCGGAACAAGCTTGACGGCGACCGCCGCGGCAGGATGTTCCTCCCACCGCCGACTGAAGTCGGCGGCATGGTTTCGGGCTAGTGAAGCTACAGACTTCTAGTCCGCGGACTTGCTCAATATTCCACCAGGCCGCACAAGTCAAGCAGAGCCCCTTTCGTTGACACTCGGTCGCCGCGCTTCCTAAGCTGATCCTGCTATGGACCTCGGGATCATCGGGCTCGGGCAGTCGGGCAAGTCGACCGTGTTCGCCGCGGTGACGCGCGGGCACGCGCACACGGGCTCGTACGGCGGCCTGGAGCCGAGCATCGGCGTCGTGAAGCAGCCGGACGAGCGGCTGGACAAGCTCTGCGAGCTGCTCAAGCCGCGCAAGGAGACGTACGCCGAGGTGCGCTTCCTCGACTTCCCGGGCGGGATCTCGTTGCGCGGCGAAGGCCCGGCCGCGGCCCAGCTCGCCGCTCTGGCGCAGTGCGACGCGCTGGTGCACGTGGCGCGCGCGTTCGAGGACGAATCGGTGCCGCACCCGGAGGGCGGCGTCGATGCGCATCGCGACATCGGCAACCTGAACATGGAGCTGGCGTTCACTGACGCCGCGATGCTGGAGCGCCGGGAGGAGCGGCTGGACACCGCGCTGCGCTCGGGCAAGGCGGACGACCGCGATGCCGCCGAGCGCGAGCTGGCGCTGGTCCGGCGCCTGCGCGAGGGCCTCGAGCGCGACGAGCCGCTCCGCGCGCAGGAGATGTCGGCGGAGG
>JBBDNH010000293.1:0-2209 GCA_040877745.1 Dehalococcoidia bacterium | reverse complement strand
CGCGCGTGCGTTCGCGCGTCCAATCGTCGATCATGGCCAGCAGCGCTTCCTCCTTCGTCGCGAAGTGGAAGTAGTACGCGCCCTTGCTGCAGCCGGCCGCCTCGGCGATGTCGTCGATCGTTGCGCCTTCATAGCCCGCAGTCGCGAACGCGCGCCTGGCGGCTGTAAGCAGATCCCGGCGTGTGCGCTGCGCTCGGAGCTGCTGCGGGGCGGTTCGTTTGCGACTCATGGCTCTGCATGAATATCGACGCGCAGGGGCCGTATCCCCAGCAGCGGACGGCGTCGCCAGCACCGAAGCTTTGTATCTGACTCGAATCTCGTCCGAAAATTCTTTGTTGCGGGCTGTAACGTCCGCGCCCCAAGCAACGTTTGATTAGTCGGTAGCCCACGAATGGGCCCGGTCCATGTGACCTGTGGCAGGGAGCGCCTCACAACTTCATAGAGGCGCCGATAAGGGCAAACCCTTCGAAAGAGGGGGGCGCAAAGCCACGGGCCTACCGCTCTGACCCGCAGAGAGTCAAGGTCGCCGGGCTGCCGAATCGCAAATTCGACAACCCCCCACTACTTTTCTGCAGGCCCTCCCAGTAAGGTCCGCCCTTGCCGACGCCGGAAAGGCGGGCAACGTCATGTCTCAGAGGGAAGCGCAGATCCTGCAGCATATGCCACTCGTGACCTTCGTCGTGAACCGGCTCTCGGCCGACCGGATGAACACGCTCGGCCTCGAACGCGAGGACGCCATCGGCTTCGGAACGGAGGGTCTGATCCAGGCTATCGATGGCTTCGACTCCGGGCGCGGCACCAGCTTCGCCAGCTTCGCGATCCAGCGCATCCGCGGCTCGATCCTGGACGCCGTCCGGCGGCAGGACCCGCTCCCGCGCTCGCTCCGGCGCAGTACGCGCCAGGTGGAGCAGGCCGGCCAGGAGCTGGCGACGCAGCTCGGCCGCTGGCCCACGAAGAAGGAGATCGCGATCAAGCTCGGTCTCACACCCGCCGAGGTGCGCGACATCCTCCAGCATGCCTCGTCCCGGTTCGTATCGCTCGAGAACGTGCTGAAGGACGGCGCGGGCGACGGCAACGGCCAGCGCTGGGATCCCGCTGATGCGGACGAACGCGGCGATCCGGCCATCGCGGCCGAGCACCACGCCGCCCTGCGCCGCCTGCGAACGGCGATCGGCTCGCTGAGTGAACGGGACCGCGCCATCCTGCAGCTACGCTACGCGGAATCTCGCCCGTTCCACGAAGTGGGACGGAAACTCGGGCTTTCGGAATCGCGCGTCTGCCAGCTTCACAAGCGCATTCTGAGAGTTCTGCGTCAGCAGCTTGCCGATACGCTAGAAGAAGCGGCTTGATCGACCTGCGTTCCAGCTTCGCTTCGGTCGATAACAGAGATAGGAGGGTGCCGTCCGCAGTCGGACGGCGCCGCATCTCTGTATGACGAACAGCGACACGCCGCTGCCTGGTCTTCGTATTGAACCCGGCGTTGACGCGATGAAGGTCATCGCGCCATCGGAGCAGCTTCGCCCGGAGGAAGCCCCACCCGCCGACAGCGAGGACCAGCTGAACCTGCGGACCGCGATCTACGTTAGCCTCGTCGTGCTTGGCGCGGCGATCTGTGTGGCGTTCTTCGCTCGCGGCATGGAGTGGAGCGGCTGGGCCGGCTTCGTGACGCTTATCGTGGTCGGCGTCTTCTTCGAGCGAGTCGGCATCACCATCTACGGGGAGACGCATGTCTCCGCGGGCGGAGTTGCGTTGTTCGCCGCCGCGGTCATCTTCGGCGCGCCGGGCGCGGCGATTGCAGCGCCCATCGTGGTCGCCGCCGCCACGATGTTCACGCGCAGTCGCTGGTATCACCGTCTCTTCGACATGAGCACGCACACGTTGATCACGGTGAGCGCGGCGCTGGTCTTCCACGCCCTCGTCGACGTGGACGCATCGCTTACCGGCTGGTGGGTTGCCGCGACGCTGCCCGCCATCGCTGCGATGTATCTCGTCAACATCATGCTCGTCGACACCGTCGTCGGCCTCAGCACAGGGGAGTCCGCAGTTGACGTCTGGCGGGAACAATCGCAGTGGTTCTTCGCTTACTACATCATGTTCGGCCTGCTGGGCCTCGCGCTTGCTGCCGGCTACTTCGCCCTGGGCGTACCGGGGATCCTCGTGTTCGTCGCGCCGCCGCTAATGATGCGGGTCGCGTTTCAGCAGTACGTGA
>JBBDNH010000292.1:0-2239 GCA_040877745.1 Dehalococcoidia bacterium | reverse complement strand
TGCTTCGACCCGCGGCCGTCTTGTTCTTCGGCGTGGCGGCGTTCGGTTTGGCACTATCCCCTGATCACGCGACAGCATCGGCGCCCGCGATCGTCACGGGCGGCACGAGCCACTCGTGCGCCGTGCTGCCCGCCGGCGTCTTTTGCTGGGGCAGCAACGCAGGCCGGCAGCTCGGCGACGGCACGTCGACAGACCGGCCGGCCGCGGTAGCCGTCGCGAGCCTCGGCCGCAATGTGCGGAGCATCGCGAGCAGCGCCAACCACTCGTGCGCTGTGACGAACAGCGGCGAGGCGCTCTGCTGGGGCAACGACGTCAGCGGCGAGCTGGGCGCCGGTCCGGACGCCATGGGCACATCGAACACGCCCATCGAGGTCGCCGGCCTGTCGAACGTCGAGCAGGTGGCCACGGGCGCGCGACACAGCTGCGCCCGGACGGCTGGCGGCACGGTCTACTGCTGGGGCTGGAACGGCCTCGGTCAGGTGAGCCCGGGCGCGCAGGAGATCCAGAGGACGCCGGTCGAGGTGGCCGGCCTGGGCCGCGACATCGTCTCGGTCGCGGCGGCCGACTTCCAGAACTGCGCCGTGACGGCGAACGGCGGCGTGCGCTGCTGGGGCGCCGACGTGACGCCGGAAGCCGTCGGCACGGCGGTCGTCGACTGGCTGGACGCGGACGGGGAGCTATTCACGGACGCCGTGAGCATCGAGTCCGGCATCCGCCACACGTGCGTCCTGCGCGCGAACGCGACCGCGTCCTGCTGGGGGAACAACGCGTCGGGGCAGCTCGGCAACGGGAGCAGGGGAGGCACGCTGACACCGGTGGTTGTTCAAACGCCCGACCGCGAGCCGCTCACGGGCATCGCGGCGATCTCACTCGGTGGCGACTTGAGCTGTGCGCTGCTGGGCGACCGGAGCGTGATGTGCTGGGGCGAGAACGAGCATGGGCAGCTCGGCGATGGCACGACGTCGGACCGCACGACGGCCACCGGCGTCGTTGGCCTCTCACGGGGCGTCGTCGCGGCCGGCGCGGGACGCAACCATGCGTGCGCCGTGCTGCTCTCGGGCGAGGTGCGCTGCTGGGGGATGAACACGCTGGGGCAGGTCGGCGCCGAGACGAACGAGGACTGCGGGTCGGCGGTCTTCATGTTCCACTGCTCGCGAACGCCGCTGCCCGTCGAGGGCATCGCGACGGCGCCGGCTGCTATTGCAGGCGATGCTGACTGCGACGGAAGCGCGACGAGCCGCGACGCCACGCTCGTGCTGCAGTTCGGCGCGAAGCTGCTGGGGACGCTGCGCTGCCTGGCATCGGCGGACGCCGACGGCAACGGCGGGGTCGCGGCGCCGGACGCCGCGCTGATCCTGCAGAGCGTCGCCGGGCTGACGGAGCTGGGCTGACGTGCTGGCATCGTTCGCGCGACCGGCGCTCGCGCTGCTGGCGGCCGCTGTGGTCATCGCCAGCCTGGTGGCGCGCGAGCTCTGGAACGATGCCGCGCCCGAGCTCGCGCCTCGGGCGTTCGCCGGCGAGAGCGCCGACGCGGTGCCCGGCGAGCTGATCGCCGGCTTCGTGCCCGGCACGAGCGGGGCGGCACGGCTGGCGGCCATCGAGGGCGCGGGCGGCGCGCTCCTGCGCGACCTGCTGCTGGCGGACTACGCGCTGGTGGGCGTCACGCCGGGGTTCGAGGAGACCGTCGCGGCCGAGCTGCTGGAGCAGGCGGCCGTCGTGTCGGCGGAACCAAACCTGATACGCCGCAGCCAGTTCGAGCCGTTCGACGAGCTGTATGGGTTCCAGTGGCACCTGCCGCAGATCGGGCTGCCCGAGGCGTGGGACAAGACGACGGGCGCTGGCGTGACGGTGGCCGTCGTCGACGGCGGCGTGGCGTACGAGGACTGCGAGCCCGAAGTCTGCGGCCAGCAGTTCGCTCAAGGGCCCGACTTCAACCCGGCATTGTTCGCCTCGCCGTGGGACTTCGCCGGCAACGACGCGCACGCGAACGACATCGACGGCCACGGGACGCACGTCGCGAGCATTATCGCGGAGGCGACGCACAACGCGATCGGCGGCGCCGGCATCGCGGAGCTGGCGACGATCATGCCGGTGCGCGTCCTGGCGCCGGACGGAGCGGGCTCGGTCGCGGACGTCATCGACGGCATCGTGTGGGCGGCAGACCACAACGCGCAGGTGATCAACCTCACCTTCGGCGGCGTAACGGCGAGCGCGGCCGAGCGCGATGCGGTCGACTATG
>JBBDNH010000291.1:0-12394 GCA_040877745.1 Dehalococcoidia bacterium | reverse complement strand
GATATCGGGTAGGGAAGCTTCATGAACGCGTCGTGGAAGGTGAGCTGGTCGTACGCAGCGCCCTGCTTCTGCTTCAGCCGCTCCCGCAGGGCTAGGATCTCGTGCTTGCCGAGCGTGTATGCGTAGTAGCCGGGCCCGATCACGCCGCGCCGCGTCTCGCGCTCAGCGATCGGCTTGGTGGCGAAGCCCTCGTTCTCGAAGAACGCGACGCCCTGGTCGTATGTCCAGCCTTCCGTGTGCAGCCCGAACGACACCAGGTAGCGGCAGAGACGCAGCAGGCCTTCGCGGAGCTGCATGATGTGGTAGCGCGGGTCGCCGTTTCCGTAGCCGGCCTCGATCAGCACCTGCTCGATGTAGTGCGCCCAGCCCTCGACGGTCGTGGTGGTCATGAGGAACTGCGGCAAGCGAGGCGCGACCTTGTGCAGCCACGAGATGTGGACGTAGTGGCCGGGGTACGCTTCGTGGGCGGTGATGCCGGGCAGGCTGTAGTGGTTGAAGAACTTCAGGTAGGCCTCCGTGCGCTCGGCCGGCCACGAAGCGTCCGGCGGTGTGATGTAGTAGTAGGCCTCGGTCGCCTTGGTCTCGAACGCGCCCGGTGTGCTGCAGGCCGCCTGCGTGGTCATGCGCGCAAACGACGGTGTCTCCGTGACCTCGATGCGCACCTCGGTAGGCATCGTCGCCATGCGAGTGTCGATGGCGAACTGGCGCAGCTCCTCCAGCAGCGCCGCCGTGTCCGGGATCAGCCGTTCGGGTGTGGGGTGATCCTGCGAGACCTGGTCGACCACCTCCGCGGGTGACTTCGATGCGTCGACCTTCGCCGCCAGCTCGCGCAGCTGCTCCTGGCTCGCGCGCAGGTCGTCCTGCGCTCGCCTGCGCAGCTCATCGAGCGGCCGATCGACGAAGTCGACGTTCGAGAGAAGCTGCCGGAAGCGCTCTTCGCCGTACGCGAAGTTGGCGTCGGAGCGCGGCAGCAGGTCGTCCTTGAGCCACGCCGCAAAGCCATCGACGGCCTCGCTCGCTGCCCGGTTCGCTTCGGCGAACTCGGATTGGAGAGCCGCATCGTCGACGGCCGCGAGCGCCTCCGGCAGGTCGCGCTGAAGGAGGACCTTGACGCCGGCGGCCTGCTCGATCGCGGTCTCCACGTGCGTGCGCGGGCAGTCGTCCAGGTTGGCCTTGCCCTGCTCCAGCAGCGCCGGGGCCTGGCGCAGCCGCGCGACCACGCTGCGCGCCCGCTGCGCCAGGGGCGCGAAGTCGCGGATGATCAGCCCGTTCGTGCCGCCGCCGATCGGCCCCAGGTAGCGCGTGGGCGACGAGCGCCATGATTGCAGGTCCTCGATATCGATCAGCTCCCAGCGGATGCGCCGGCGGAGCAGCTCGTGGTCGCGGCGCTCATCGGCGCTGAGCGCATCCACGGCGAGGGCGTCGAGCCGGCCGGCGATGGCGTGGAGCTCGCGCGCGCGCCGCTCGACGCTGTCGCGACTGCGGTCGCCGGCCTGGTCGTCGTACTCGTGGAAGCCGAGGCTCGTGCCGCTTTCGGGCCGGTGCGCGAGCGTGGTGGAGATCCAGTCCTCGGATATCTGGCCAAAGGGCGTGGTCGTCATATGATGCTCCTTCTTTGCGCGGGCGGACGCAGCATAGCAGCGGCGACCTTCGCCGCGCTACTGGTCGTCGTTTGCATCTTCCGATCTACCTCGGCCGGTGGTACGATAGGCTGGCCCAAAGGAGGGGCACATCATGGAATATCCCCCGGAAGCGACGTTCTACGTCCGGCTCTCGCTGATGAACCCCAACCCCGGTGAGGATGAGAAAGTGTCGGAGCTGCTCGACGACATGCTGGCGTACTTGCCCGGCTGCGACGGCTACGTCCGAGGCTACAAGCTCACGTCCGGCGATCCCCAGGGCCGCATCGGCAGGCTCGGTGTATGGCGGTCTGAGGAAGATGCCGACCGCGCCGCGAACACCCAGCACGTCCTCTCCGTCCGCTCCGAGCTGCTGCTGCACATCGAAGAGGACTCGCACATCGAGCGCAGCTACACCGCCTACGACCCGCACGTCGCGCAGGCGTCCGCCTCCTGACGTCGCGCGACTATCGCGCTCGGCGGCCTATGTTACGCTTTCCATAAGGATGCGCGACATCGATTACGAGGCAGCCCGTGAGGGCATGGTGCGCTCGATGCGGAGGGAGATCCGCGACGAGCGCGTGCTCTCGGCGTTCGCGCGGGTACCGCGCGAGCGCTTCGTGGCGCCCGACATGCGGCGCTTCGCGTACGAGGACCGGCCGCTCCCCATCGGCCACGGCCAGACGATCTCGCAGCCGCTCATGGTCGCGATGATGACCCAGGCGCTCGAGCTTCAGGGCGATGAGAAGGTGCTCGAGGTCGGTACGGGGTCAGGCTACCAGGCCGCGATCCTCTCGCTGCTCGCGCGCGAGGTGGTCTCCGTCGAGCGCATTCCGGAGCTGGCGAACGAGGCGTCGGAGTGCCTGCGCGAGCTAGGCTTCGCGAACGTGCGCGTGCACGTGGCCGGCGATGAGCTCGGTTGGCCCGGCGATGCGCCTTACGACGCCATCATCGTGACCGCCGGCGCGCCCGGAGTGCCATCGGTGCTGGTCGACCAGCTCGCGATGAATGGCAGGATGGTCGTGCCGGTAGGCGACCGCCGGATCCAGGAGCTCGTGCGGGCGAGCAAGTCCGATCGCGGCGTCACCATCGAGAGGCTGGGCGAGTGTCGTTTCGTGCCGCTGATCGCGGAGGAGGGAGGCTGGCCGGCACGAGAAGCGTGGGAGAACGGCGTGCGCCCTTCGGCCTAGGCTGACCTCACCGCGGCGTCGTCCGGTGTTTGAGCCGGCACGGCGACCGCGCTTGGCGGCCCCGTAGGCGAGCGCAGGAACGCGCGCAGCTCGGCGGAGCGAAGCGGCTTGTGGATCACGACGTCGGCCTGGTGGCGGGCGGCGCTATCGCGCTCGCTCCACCAGCAGGCGAGGAGCGCCACGCGCGCTTCGGGCCAGTATGCGTGCGCCAGGCGCACGGCCTCCGGCGGCGCGATGCTGCCGTCCATGTCAACCGTGACGCAATCGTAGGTGGCTCTACCACCTCGCTGCGCTTCGTCGAAGCTCGACTGCACGTCGAAGCCGATCGCGCATTCGGCGCACTCGAGCAGCTCGCGGCGGAACGCGCGCGCGAGCGCGGGGTCGGCCGTGATTAAGAGTCCTCGAAGTGGTTGCTTCATGCTGGTTGTGGATGCGTTGAACGAGCCCTGCTCAACTGCCATCGGAGCACCTCCTTGCACACCGGGCAATCTCTCTCTGTGGGCCTGCCTGAAAGAACGGAGGGCCTAACGTCTGTGGGTTAGGGGCTGCACTGGCCGTCGAACGCGCCAATGCAGGGTGAGAGCACGACCCTCGTCCCGCGCACGCTGGTCGCGCTTCCTCCAGATGCCTACGAGGTTAGCTGTCGGGTTCGGCCTGAAGGAACTGGCCTAAGCTGTCCGAAGAAAGCCATTCACCCCAGATCTCGTGGGTCCCCCGTTCCCCTCTTCAGAGGATTAGGCAGGCGGGGTATGTAATTGTATGCAGGAATCATATTACCACAGTTCGGCCGCGCTGTCAATCTGGGTTTGGTATGGCGGCGTCTAGACGTAGACGCCGACGATGACGAGGACGGCGATCAGCACCACGGCGAAGACCGCGTAGAGGGCGTACAGGACGATGGCTGGACGCGCTAGGGCGGCAGGCTGTAGATAAGGTCCGCAACATAGTGCAGCACGAGCAGCGCGTCCAGCGCGGTGACGCGGCCGTCGCCGTCTGCATCGGCGTCGGCCAGGCAGAGCACCAGGTCTGACAGGCCAGCGCTGTACTGCAGGATGACGGCCGCATCGCGGGCGTCGACGCGGCCATCGCAATTGGCGTCGCCAGGCCGAGCCTGGGGTGTGGGCGTTGGTGTGGGCTTGGTGGTGCAGTTGGCGTCACCACAGTGCAGCACGTTCAGGTCATCGTAGGTGCTGCCGTAGCGGCTGGAGTCGTAGTAGCTCACGACCGGGTAGCCCGAGGCGTCCAGCGCCAGCGACGTGTACAAGCCGACAGAGCCGCCGGTGTCGGGCGCGGTGATGCTGTTGCCCGAAGTGCAGTTGGCGTTGCCGCAGTGGAGCACCTTCAGGTCGCCGTTGGTGACGTCGTAGTAGCTCACGACCGGGTAGCCCGAGGCGTCCAGCGCCAGCGACGTCTCCAAGCCGACATCGCCGCCGGTGTCGGGCGAGGTGATGCTGTCGTTCCCACCGGCGCAGTCGGCATCGTCACAGTGCATCACCTTCAGGTCGCCGTTGGTGAAGTCCAAGTAGCTGACCACCGGGTAGCCCGAGGCGTCCAGCTCGAGCGACGTGTGCCAGCCGACAGAGCCGCCGGTGTCGGGCGATGTGATGCTGTTGCCCGAAGTGCAGTTGGCGTCGCCGCAGTGGAGCACCTTCAGACCGCCGTTGGCGTCGTTGGTGTAATCGAAGTAGCTGACCACCGGGAAGCCCGAGGCGTCCAGCACCAGCGAGGTGAACAAGCCGGCCCAGCCGGCGGTGTCGGGCGAGGTGATGCTCTCGTCCCCGGCGGAGCAGTTCGCATCGTTGCAGTGCATCACCTTCAGGTCAAAGTTCGTATCGTCGTAGTAGCTGACCACCGGGAAGCCCGAGGCGTCCAGCGCCAGCGATGTGTAGCGGCCGACAGCGCCGCCCGTGTCCGGCGAGGTGATGCTGTTGCCGGAGGTGCAGTTGGCATCGCCGCAGTGGAGGACCTTCAGATCGCGTACTGTGCAGGGTAGAGACGAGCCGCAGTCATGGTAGCTGACGACCGGGTAGCCCGAGGCGTCCAGCGCGAGCGACGTGTACCAGCCGACAGAGCCTCCGGTGTCGGGCGAGGTGATGCTGTCGTTCCCACCGGCGCAGTCGGCATCGTCACAGTGCATCACCTTCAGGTCAAAGTTCGTATCGTCGTAGTAGCTGACCACCGGGAAGCCCGAGGCGTCCAGCGCCAGCGAGGTGTAATGGCCTACATCGCCGCCGGTGTCAGGCGAGGTGATGCTATTGGCACCTGTGGCCGAAGCGGGCGCGGAACTGGGCAAGACCAGGACAAGCTGCGCCATCGCTGCCAGCGCCAACCCCAGGGTCGCTAGAGTTCGTAGTGATCGCATGGACCGCCTCCCGCCGGCGTATCGCACGCCCGGCGCTCCCATTATAGATCGCCCCGCAGCTTGGTTCAGTGTTGCCGGCGGTCTAAATGTAGACGCCGACGATGATGAGCACGGCGATGAGCACTGCCGTGAAGAGCGCGTAGAGCGCCAGGAGGACCTGGGCCGGTGGCTCGTCTGGGGCCGGGGTTCCTTCGTCAGTCATTCGTCTCCGTCTCCGGAAGCGTCGACCGTAGCGGCAGTCTCGGCGGGCTCCGCCGCGGCCTTCGAGCCGTTGCCGAAGACCGACTGCTCCAGCAGCTCCGCGATGTCGTAGGCCTTCATGCGCTTGTCTTCGTTGCTCTCGACCGCGGCGATGCCGTCGTCGAACATCTGGATGCAGAACGGGCAGTTCGCCGCGACGATCTTCGATCCGGTTTTCTCCGCACAGGCCTGCGCCTGCGAGCAGCGGGCGTTGTTGATGCGCTCGCCCTTGGTCTCCTCGACCCACATGTGCGCGCCGCCGGCGCCGCAGCAGAAGCCCTTCTCGCGACAGTTGCCCTCGATCTCTTCGAGCTTCGCGCCGGGGATCGCCTTGATCACGTCGCGCGGCGGCTCGTAGATGTCGTTGTGGCGGCCGAGGAAGCACGAGTCGTGGTACGTGATGCGCTCGGCAAGCTCCTTGTCGGCGACGAGCTTGCCCTCGGCGAGGAGCTCTGCCAGCACCTCGGTGTGGTGATAGACCTCGAACTCGCCGTCGAACTGTGGGTACTCGTTCTTGATCGTGTTGAAGCAATGAGGGCAGGTGCTGATCACCTTCTGCACGTTCTTGCCCTTGAACGTCGCGATGTTCTGCCCGGCCTGGATCTGGTAGAGGTACTCGTTCCCCAGGCGGCGCGCCGGGTCGCCGGAGCAGGTCTCCTCCTCGCCCAGGCAGCCGAAGGTCACGCCGGCCTTGTGCAGCAGCCGCGCGAGCGCCTGCGTGACCTTGATGTTGCGCTCCACGAGGGCGCCCGTGCAGCCGACCCAGTACAGGTACTCCTGGGAGCCATCGAACTTCGGCACCTCGAAATCGAGCTCCTCCATCCACGACGTGCGCGTGAACGCCGCGCCCGGCCATGGATGGCCGCGCTGCTCCAGCTGCATAAGCGTGGAGGCCGCGGTCTCGGGCATGTTCGCTTCGTCCATGACCAGGAAGCGACGCATGTCCATGAGCGCCGGCACGTGTTCGATGAAGACCGGACATTGGTACTGGCACGCGCCGCAGTTCACGCAGTCCCAGATCGTGTCGAAGCCGACCGCGTCGATCAGCTTCAGCGGCTCCATGCCGCCGTCCGACGTCCCCATCAGCGCGCGCACGTCCTGCTCGGCGACGGCGCGCATGTCGTGCATGATCTTCTTGGGCGAGAGGTCCTTGCCTGTCAAGGCGGCCGGGCAGTTGATCTCGCAGCGGCCGCACTCCGTGCAGGTGTAGAAATCGAGGCTCTGCTTCCACGAGAAGTCGCGGACGTCGCCGACGCCGAACACCTCCTGCTCCTCGATGTTCTTGATTGGCTGGAGGACGCCGGTGGACGTGAGACGCCGGAAGAAGACGTTGAACGGCGCCGTCATGATGTGCGAGTGCTTGGAGATCGGCAGGTAGGCGAGGAAGGCCAGGAAGTCGAACATGTGCAGGTACCACCAGCTCGCGTGGAGCGCCTCGCCCGTTGCTTCGCTCATGCCGATGCTGTCCCAGAGGTTCGCAAGCCCGAACGCGAAGAACGAGAACGCGTCGTGGTCGCCGCGCTCCAGGAAGATGGCGAAGCTGTTCGTCATCACGTCGGTGACCATCAAGAACCAGGTCAGGAAGAGAATGAACCAGGCGTCCCAGTTCAGCGTCAGCCGCGCCGGCTTGATGAAGATGCGCTGGAACGCCGCCAGCCCGACGCCTACGATCACCAGCACGTTGAACAGGTCCATCACCGGCCGGAAGCCCGTGTACACCCAGCCGAGCAGCGCGTCGAAGCTGATGTCGTGGTTGAAGCCCTCGAGCAGGAAGTTGAGCGTTCGCACCTGGAGGACCAGGAACCCCCAGAAGATCATCGTGTGGAGGAGCCCGGCATACCAGTAGTCGGCTCGGTTGAGCCGGCGCGTGCCGAGCACGTAGAGCGGGAGGGTGTAGACGCGCACCGCGAGGTCGCGCAGCGAGCCGATGCGGTTCTCCGGCTTGGAGCGCGCCAGCACGATGACGCGTGTGCCGGCGAGGAAGATGAACAGCGACAAGAAGAAGATGAGCGCCAGGTAGAAGCCGATGTTGCCGGGGAATGATGTCGATGGGGCCATCAGCGTCCGTTCCAGGGCGAATGCGGCAGGTCCTTCGGCACACCGAATAATAGCTTTCGGCTGAAGGAACGGTCAAATGGGCCAGGCACTGGCAGCACCCTCCCTTAATTCGTGCAGCCAGCGCCATGGCTGCTTGACAAACTTGGGTAGGCCGACAATGCTTAAGTAACCGAGCGTTTCGACCCCGCTAGCCCAAT
Organism: Dehalococcoidia bacterium; assembly: GCA_040877745.1. Taxonomy (GTDB): domain Bacteria; phylum Chloroflexota; class Dehalococcoidia; order DSTF01; family RBG-16-68-14; genus JBBDNH01. The sequence continues at coordinate 4,728 of JBBDNH010000291.1, read as the reverse complement.
GGAGGCACACGTGTCCAAGATCACCGCTAGGCATCTAGTGCAAGAGCCCCGCGAAGGACGGATTCTCATTAGCAAGCTTTCTCGCTTCGCCAGAACGTGCGAGAGGCGCTATGAGATGCCGGCAAGTCAAGCTCGCAAGGAGATACGAGCTGGGCGCCTGGCTGAGACATCGGAGATCGCAAAGTGGCTCCAAGCCGATCTAGTGGTTCGTCGCCTGAGAAGCACGAATGGGAGCGGTTCGCGGACTACCGCGACCGTTTCCAGAAGTGCCTCAAAGACCACCCAATCATCGAACGCCACGACGTCCAGATCGAGACCTACAGCGCGGGCGGTGAGACATACGTAGCTGTTGAGGGCTCGGTTTCCTGCCGCAACGGTGTGCTTCTAGACATTAGTACCTACGCCGAGTGCGAGCGCCGTGGTAAGCGCAGCAGCCGGATGTAGGCCCGGACGCTATCATTTCGATACAATGCCCATCTACCCGGTAGGTCCACAGTTCTTCGTTACGATAACGGCCATGGCGAGGACTTTGCTGAGTACCATGCCCACCGCTACGACGCTGCCGCAGGCGAGGCCGCCAAGCAAGGATCGCGCATTTCTCGTGATGAGATGCCTCACCTCTCGGAAGTTCTGGACGAGATAGCAGAGCTGCCACTGGAGCCAAACTGACCCGCCATCTCAAATGGCGGCGGATCGCCCTTACGCCGCCGCGCGCTGGTCCTCTTCGCGCATGCGGTTCATCAGGCGCGTGAACGCTTCCACCACGTCCGGGTCGAACTGGATGCCTGAGTTCTTCTGGATCTCGCCCAGCGCGACGATCTGCGGCATCGCCTTGCGATAGGGCCGGTCCGAGGTCATCGCGTCGTAGGAGTCGACGACGGTGAACAGGCGCGCCTCCAGCGGGATCGCCTTGCCCTTCAGGCCGAAGGGATAACCGCTGCCGTCGTAGCTCTCGTGGTGGTAGAGCAGGATGGGAAGCGCGCCCTCCAGGAAGCCGACCTTCGAGATCATCAGGCCCGCCAGCAGCGGGTGCTTCCGCATCGCCTCCCACTCGCTTTCGTTGAGCGAGCTGGGCTTCATGAGCACGTCGTCCGGCACGCCGATCTTGCCGACGTCGTGCAGCAGCGCGCCGCGCTCGATGTCGACGAGGCGGTCGGCGGGCACGTCCATCTCCTTGGCGAGCAGGACGGTGAGCCGCGCGACGCGCTCGGAATGGCCTCCGGTGACGGAGTCTTTGGTGTCCAGCGCGGCCATGAGGGCGCGCAGCGTGCCGTCGTAGCTCAGCTCGACCTCGTCGGCGTAGGCGCGGACCTTGTCGAAGAGCGTCGCCTGCTCCACGGCCATCGCGCCCTGTGCGGCCATCTCCTCGACCATCTGGATCTCCCGGGCGTGGAACTTGCCGTGCTCAGTGCTGCGCAGCACGCTGATCACGCCGATAGCGCCCGCGCGGCCGGGGATGGCGGCCGAGAGGAAGTTGACCGGCGACTGGCGCGCCGGCTCGTGTCCGAGGATGGTGCGATAGTCGATCTGGTCTTGCTGAGCGACGAGCGTCTCTCCGGTGGCGACGGCGCGGCGAAGGAACCACGCCTCCACCCCGCGGCTGTGCTGCGAAGAGGTCTTGGTCTCCATCTCATAGCTCGCCTTCAGCACCAGCTCGTCGGTGTTCTCCTCCAGTAGCGCGGCCAGGCCGAACTGGGAGCGCGTGTAGAGGGCCGCGTCGCGCGCAAGCTGCTCCAAGACGTCTGGCAGGTCGAGCGTTGAGCGGATCGCCTGGCCGCTACGGTGCAGGTAGAGCAGGCGGTCGTACTCGCCGCGCAGGCCGCGGGTCGCCGCCCAGAGGATGGTCTGCAGGAGGACGAGCGTGATGGCCGAGCCGGCGATCGTCGTCAGCGTCAGCCGCAGGCGGACGTCCGCGACGGAGTCGGCCACGGGCCCGTAGTCCTGCGCGATCTCGACGATGGCGCCGGACGCGAGCTGTGTGTAGCTGACCAGCACCTCGCCGCCCGGCGCCCCGGCCTTGATCGTGGCGTTGCCCTGGCTTACCGCCATGGCCACGGCCGAATCGTTGGCGGGCGCTGCGCTGCCGGCCTCGCCCAGCAGGCCGCCGTCGTCGCTCCAGAGGCGCACACCGGCGATGCGCTCGCTGAGCAGGTCGTCGGCTGCGGCGCTGAACGCCGCGGGGTTGGTCGCGCTCACAGACAGGACAGGGATCAGGCTCTCCTCGAGCGCCGCGGCGGCGTCTGCCTCGGTCTGCGACGTGAGGCCGTCGAGGTGGATGATCGACACGACGGTCGCGACGGCGCTCACCGCGAGGAACGTCCACGCGGCGAAGATGAAGTAGAGCTTACGAGTCGTGTGCTTTCCCATGCAAATGCTGCCCACGCCAAGCCGGCGGCGAGGGCCTTCCAAGTACGTATCGGCCTAAGAGCGAATGCGCTGCACATCGAGGCGTTCGTTGGCGACGTGCCGCCTTCGTGCTACGATTGGGTCGAGGAGGGTGGCTCTTGACCAACACGGCCTCGGACAAGGCGGCGCGACTCCAGGCGATCCTGGGCGAGATGGGTTCGGCCATTGTCGCGTTCTCCGGCGGCGTCGATAGCACGTACGTCGCCGCCGCCGCGTTCGATGCGCTGGGCGAACGCGCGCTCGCCGTGACCGGCGTATCGCCTTCGATCCCGCGCTCGGAGGTCGATGAGGCGCGCGAGCTGGCCCGGCAGATCGGCATCGCGCACGAGCTGATCGATACCTACGAGATGGAGCGCGAGGGCTACGTCGAGAATTCGTCCGAGCGCTGTTTCCACTGCAAGACCGAGCTCTACGGCCTCCTCGCGTCGATGGCGAGCGAGCGCGGCTTCGCGTCCGTGCTGGACGGCTGCAACGTAGACGACCTGGGCGACCACCGGCCCGGTCGCGTCGCGGCGGCTGCGCACGGCGTGCGCAGCCCGCTCATCGAGGCCGGCCTGACCAAGGACGAGATACGAACGCTCTCGCTCGAGCGCGGGCTACCGACGTGGGACAAGCCGGCGATGGCCTGCCTATCGTCGCGCATCCCGTACGGCACGCCGGTGACCGTCGAGGCGCTGGAGCGTGTCGGCGCGGCCGAGGCGTACCTGCGCTCGCTCGGCATCCGCCAGCTGCGCGTGCGCCACCACGACGACGTGGCGCGCATCGAGGTGGAGCCCGAGGCGATGGCCCTGCTACTGGCCGACGAGCGCCGCGAGGAGGTCGTCGAGCGGCTGAAGCAGCTCGGCTACACCTACGTCACGGTCGACCTCGCGGGCTTCCGGTCGGGCAGCATGAACGACACGCTGCCGCTGATCGAAGTCAGGCAGGACTAGCATGCCCGTCTTCGACTCCAACGGCGTGGCGATCCACTACGAGACCTTCGGCGACGAGGCGCTGTCGCCAGTCGTGCTCGTGCACGGCTTCGCGAGCAGCCTGAACGGCAACTGGGTGGCTCCTGGCTGGATCGAAACGCTGAAGCCGCTTCGGCGCATCGTCGCGCTCGATTGTCGCGGCCACGGCGAAAGCGGTAAGCCGCACGACGCCGAGGCCTACTCGGGAGGCGCGATGCCCGGCGACGTGATCGGGCTGATGGACCACCTGGGCATCGAGTGCGCGGACCTGATCGGGTACTCGATGGGCTCGCGCATCTCGCTCCAGCTCATCATGTCGCAGCCACAGCGCTTCACGTCCTGCATCCTGGGCGGCGTGGGAGGCGTGCCGAACTCTCGCGGCGGCGGCCGTCCGAACGTCGTCGAAGCGCTGCTGGCGGACGACGCGTCGATCGTGAACGACCCCGTTGGCAGGGGCTTCCGTGTGTTCGCGGAGCGCAACGGCAACGACCTGAAGGCGCTCGCCGCCTGCATGGGCGCCGGTCGCGCCGTGAGCGAGGGCGCGCCGCTGGGCGAGATCTCGATGCCCGTGCTGATCGTGAACGGCGAGAAGGACACCACGGTCGGCAGCCCGGACGGCCTCGCGGCGGCGATCCCGGACTGTCGCCTGATCAAGGTCCCGGAGCGCAACCACCTGACCGTCGTGGGCGATCAGCGCTTCAAGGACGCCGCGGTCGCCTTCCTAAGCGAGCACTCCGCTTAGAGGCGATGCATCCCCTGTACCGGATCGCTCCAACTCTCCTCGCTCTCGTGAGCCGCAGGCAGTTCCTGCGTTCCGCCGTGCTCGGCGCGAGCGGCCTCGCGACGCTGGTGCTGGCGGGCTGCGACGACGACAGCATCGACGCGGTCCCGACGGCCACGCTCGCTCCCACGGCGCCGCCCAGCGGCACGTTCGACTCGAACGGGGTGCCGATCCACTACGAGGTGATCGGCGAGGGAGACCCGATCGTGCTCGTGCACGGCTTCTCAGCGAGCTTCGAGACGAACTGGGGTGGCACCGGCTGGGTGGACGCGCTCCGGCCGCTCCGCAAGGTCGTCGGGCTGGACGCGCGTGGCCACGGCGAGAGCGGCAAGCCGCACGAGCCGGAGGCGTACGCCGACGACGAGATGGCGAACGACGTCATCCGCCTGCTCGATCACCTCGGCATCGAACGGGCGGACCTGTTCGGCTACTCGATGGGGGCCGGCATCTCGCTGAACCTGCTGGTGAGCCATCCGGAGCGTTTCACGTCGGTGATTATGGGCGGCATCGGCAACTTCGCTCGGTTCCCGTCAGCAGGCGGCGAGGGCTTCGGCGCGATTGCTGGCGGTGACGACGTGCCAGCCCCAGCCC
>JBBDNH010000290.1:0-2251 GCA_040877745.1 Dehalococcoidia bacterium | reverse complement strand
TCATCCCGACGGTCGCGCGCCTACGCGACGCCGTCGCGGGCCTACGCGACGCACTCTCGCGCCGCTAGCTCGGTCAGCCGACGAACGTGTAGCCGAGGCCTCGCTTGGTGACGATCAGCTTGGGGTGCTTCGGGTCGTGCTCGATCTTCTGGCGAAGGTACCAGACGTAGAGCTTCACGCGTTCCTTCTCGCCAACGTACTCGGGGCCCCAGACCTCGCTCAGGATCTGGTCGTGCGAGAGCACCCAGCCCCGGTGTTCAACAAGGTGCTGAAGCAGCCGGTACTCGGTGCCGGTGAGCGCGACCGGCTCGCCGCTCACGAACACGTCGCAGCTGCGCCAGTTGATCTCCAGGCCGTTGCGCTTGTAGACCCAGCGCTGCTGCCCGCCGTTGCCCGCCACCCGGTCGCGCAGGGCGTTCAGCCGCGCGACGAGCTCCTTCGGTTCGAACGGCTTCACCAGGAAGCCATCGACCTGGAGGTCGAAGCCCTTCTTCATCGAATCGAGCGTGGCGTCGCGCGCGGTCACGATGATCGGCGTGGCGGCGAGCGCCCGGATGCGTTCGACCATGTCCCAGCCGCCCAGGTCCGCGCCGTCGAGGCTGGCGACGACGATGTCCGGGTGGGAGCTGAAGAACTGGCGCAGGCCGGCCACGCCGTCCTCCGCCATCGCGGCGTCGTAGCCGTGCTCCTGCGCCAGATCGGCCAGCGCCGACCGCGCGGCCGCGTCGCTCTCGATGATCAGGACCAATAGTCGTGCGTTCATCCGCCCTCCTACCTATGACAACTGCTGGTCTGCGGCCACGTTACACGAAGTTCCGACCGCGCTCCGACCGTCCTTAGACCTCAGTCAAACCTCGCGGCGCTACAACGATGACAGCACAGCTACGGACGCCTTTGGGGGAGCGGGCGACCTCGGTTTGTTTCGAGGCGCCCGCGCTGTTTGTGCGAAACGGAATGCGACCGAGGCACGTTTCAGGTTCTGACGAAGGGGAACGGCCCCGACGTCGCACAGGAACGGAGCTCATGGGGAAACGGCTCATCGACCTGGCCTTCTCGGCGCTGGCGCTGGTCGCGCTGCTGCCGCTGCTCGCCGTCATCGCTCTGCTGGTGCGGCTCGACTCGCCTGGCCCCGCGCTCTTCCGCCAGTCGCGGTTGGGCAAGCACGGCAGGCCCTTCACGATGCTCAAGTTCCGCACCATGCAGCACGGCGCCGACGACCGCCTGCACCGCGAGGCGATCGAGCGCGCCGCGAACGGCGTGCGAACGCTCGCGGCGAACGGCAAACACGTCTTCAAGTCGCCCGACGACCCGCGCATCACACGGCTCGGCAAGCTGCTGCGCGTCTCCTGCCTGGACGAACTGCCGCAGCTGATTAACGTCCTCCGCGGCGAGATGAGCCTCGTTGGCCCGCGGCCGGCGCTCGAGTACGAGCTCGTCTACTACCAGGACTGGCACCACCAGCGCTTCGCCGTGCGGCCCGGCATCACGGGCCCCTGGCAGGTGCACCGCGCCCGCGCAAGAGACTTCGACGACATGCTCCGGATGGACGTCGAGTACACCAGCTCCTGCTCCGTCTGGAGCGACCTCAAGCTCATCGCGATGACGGTCCCCGCAATCGTCCGGGAAAGGGGGGCCTTCTAGCCATGCTCAGCAACCGGACAGTCAGGGTCGGCCTCGTCGGCTGCGGCTACTGGGGCAGCAAGCACCTGCGCGTGCTCAACGAGCTGCGCGGCTGCGAGGTGAGCGCTCTTTGCGAGACATCGATCGAGAACATCGTCAAGCAGCCGAGAGCATTCCTTCCCGCGCTCGTCACAGCAGACTACGACGCCTTTCTCGCGGAAGCCATGGACGCCGTCGTGATCGCGACGCCGGCCAAGACGCACTTCGAGCTCGCGATGCGCGCGCTCGAGCGCAACAAGCACGTCCTCATCGAGAAGCCGTTTACGACGAACATCGACGACGCGCTTACGCTGATCACCACGGCCCGGCACCGCGGGCTCACGCTCGCGGTCGGCCACACGTACGTCTACCACCCCGCGGTCGAATACCTGCGCGGCATGATCGAGCGTAACGAGCTCGGGCGGCTGCGCTACATCCACACTGCGCGGCTCAACTTCGGCATCCTGCAGCCGGACGTGGACGTCCTCTGGGACCTGGCGCCGCACGACCTCTCGATCCTGCTCTACGTCCTGCAGCAGGAACCCGAGGTCGCGGGAGCGCGCGGCGCGGCGTGCATCAACCCGCCGTTTTG
>JBBDNH010000289.1:6628-12450 GCA_040877745.1 Dehalococcoidia bacterium | reverse complement strand
AAGGACGACGATGTCCTCGGCCTTCTTGCCGGCCGCGAGAGCGGCGATGTCCGCGAGGCCGGGCACGGTGACGGGAACGAGGCGGTCGGTCGTGGTGCCGTCGCCCAGCTGGCCATCGTCGTTGTCGCCCCAGCAGCGCACGTCGCCCGCGGCGCGGAGCGCGCAGGTATGGCCGCGGAAGCGGCCGTCCGCGCTGATCGCGACGACGCCGCTGCTGAGCCCTGAGACGGCGGTCGACTCGATGCGGATGTTGTCCTCCGTACCGTCTCCGGCCTGGCCATCGAAGTTGAGGCCCCAGCAGCGCACCGCTCCCGCCGCCGTCAGCGCGCAGCTATGGAGGCCGGCGCTCGTGATCGCGGCGGCGCTGTTCTCGAGGCCGGTCACGGGCGACGGCGAGCTACAGCGGAAGCCGCACGCGCGTCCGTCGCCGATCTGGCCTTCGCCGTTCGAGCCCCAGCAGAACGCCGCGCCGCCGGCCGTGATCGCGCACGTGTGCGAGCCGCCCGCAGCGACCGCAACGGCGCCCGGCAGCCCGGCGACCTCGACGGGCGTCGTTCGGTCCGTCATCGTTCCGTCGCCCAGCTGGCCATCCTCGTTCTCGCCCCAGCACTTCACCGCGCCGCCGTCCATGAGGGCGCACGTGTGCGCGCCGCCCGCGGACACCGCCAGGACGCCGGACAGCGACGATACACAGCTCTCGTCCGCGCAGACGAACTCCGGCGTCGGGCTCGGCGCGCCGTCCGGCGCAGGAACGCCGAGCCGGCCGTCGTGCTCGCCCCAGCACAGAACGCGACCGTCGCTCATGAGGGCGCACGTGTGGAGCTCGGCCGCGCTGATCGCCTGCACACCGCTCAGGCCGGGTACCTGGACGGGCGCGCTGCTGCCGTCCGTCGTTCCGTCTCCGAGCTGGCCCGCGACGTTCTGCCCCCAGCACATGACATCGCCCTCATCGACGATGATGCAGGTGTGGCGGCCGCCGGCCTCGACAGCGACGACGTCGATTCCGGACGCGTGGCCCGTCGACACGAGGCCCAGGGTGGCGCTGACGGCCACGAGCGCTGCAATGGCGAACGCGTCTCGCATGATGCTCCAGGATATACGGTCTGGGGTGGAACCCGTTAGATGAGGACGGGTAGGCGGATCAGGCCGCGAAACGACGGCAGCCTGCGCCACTCGAGCGGCACGTCCGCCAACCGCAGGTTCGGGAAGCGTTCGACCAGCGCGCTGATCGCGATCTGCGCCTCTAAGCGCGCGAGCGGCGCGCCCAGGCAGTAGTGCACCCCGCCGCCGAACGCGTGATGGTGCGTGTCCTCGCGCTTGATGTCGAAGCGCTCCGGGTGCGGGTACGCGGCCGGGTCGTGGTTTGCGGCCGCGAGCGAGGTGAGGATCGACTCGCGCTCGGACACCGCGTGGCCGTCGATGTCGATCTGGCTCATGGGAATGCGTCCCGTCTGCACCACGGGGCTGTCGTACCGGAGCATCTCCTCGACCGCGTTCTTGATTAGCGCAGGGTCGTCGCGCAGCGCCGCCAGCTGGTCGGGATGCCGGAGCAGCGCGTAGACGCCGTTCCCGATCAGGTCGGTCGTGGTGACGTTGCCTGCCGCCAGCAGGAGACCGCACATGGTCACGATCTCGCTGTTCGTGAGCTGGTCGCCGGACTCCTCCACCGCGATGAGCGCGCTCATCAGGTCATCGCGCGGATTGCCTCGGCGCTCCCCGATCGAGCGCTGGAGGTACTCGTACATGGCGTCCCCGGCCGCTTCGACGACCACGCGTTCCTCGTCCGTGAGCATGGGATTGAATCCCTGCACCGACTCGTCCGACCAGCGCTTGAAGTCGTCGCGGTCGGCCGGATCGACGCCGAGCATCTCCGCGATAACGATGGTCGGCAGCGGGCCCGCGAACGCGCCGATCAGGTCGAAGCCGGGGCCGCCCGCGACGGCGTCCAGCAGCTCATCGACGATCTCCTGGATGCGCGGCGCCATGCCTTCGACGGCGCGCGGCGTGAACGCCTTGCTCACCAGCCCGCGCAGCCGCGTGTGGTCCGGCGCGTCCAGGAAGAGGATGCTCGGCTCGTCGCGCTCCTCGAAGAGGCGCATGTACGTGCCCGGCGCGGCCTTGCGCCGGTCGACGGACATCGCGCGGTCGTTCACCACGCGGTCGACGTCCTCGATGCGCGTCAGCACCCAACGATGCAGGACCTCGTCGCGGTGCACGGGATCGAGCGCGCGCAGCCGGTCGAGCACCGGGTAGGGGTCGCGCCGGAACGCCTCGTCGAGCGCCGTCAGCTCGATGCCCGTCGGGACGGCCTCGTCTGCGTCCCTGGTTCGTTCGCCCGTCACGGCGCCCTCATAACTATCGTCGGCGCTCCCCGCCTCCACGCCGCCGGAAGCGCGGCAGTGTCGGGATGCTCGTGCTCGAGAGCTCGCGCTGCGCCGCGACGAGCCACGTCGGGATCTTCGGCTGCGCCGACGCTGCACGCTGCGCCGTCGCTGACCGCTGCGCTGGCGCCCGCGCCGGCTTCTCGCTAGACGCCTGGGCCCGCTCGGGCCGGTCCTCGGCCTGCGCGCGGCCCCAGAGCCGGCCCGGCCCGAGGTTCATGGCGAGCGCGATGGCCGCCAGCCCGGCGACGAGCCAGGCCGCGCCGGCGCCCATAAGGCCGGCCACCAGCGGGCTGAACGGCCCGCCGTCGCCGAAGTCACCGAAGCCGGTGCCGGCAGCGACGATGTCCGGCGCCGGAGTCGCGGTCGGCTCGGGCGCTTCGTCGGTGGGCTCTTCGTCTGCCGGTTCCTCGTCGTCCGGCTCGGTGGGCTGGACGAGCTGGCAGGTCACGCTGCCGTCCTCGACGGCGACGTCGATCTGCTGCGGCGCGCCGATCGTCGCGTCCGCGAAGTCGAGCGGGCCGACGCTGAGCGAGGTCGAGCCGGTGGTCAGGCAGCGGAAGGTGATCGTCGCAAGGGCGAAATCGCCCTCAACGCCTGAGGCGCTCGCGCCCGTCACGCGCACGGTGTCGTCCCCGAAGTTCGCGTTGCACAGGCCGTCGTTCAACGCCTCGCAAGCCACGGCGTCGACGATCGCCGGGTCGTACAGGATATCGATCGACCACGCAGCGAGGCCCGGCGGCCCGACGCCCGTCGTCTCCAGGCCGACCGTGCTCTCCGCGCCCACCACCACCGTGGTGCTGCCGATCTTGAGGGTGGTCTCCTGCGCCGACGCCTGCGATGAGACGAGGACGCCGGTTCCAAGGGCCACGAGCAAAGCGATAGCCGTGAGTCCCTTCATGCGCTCGTTACCTCCGTGGCTACGTCCGGGGTTGTGACGCCCACAGTCTAGGGCCGCGCCCCAGGCTGCGCAAGGGACGGGAGGCCATACGTTGCCGCCCCCTAAAGAGAGCCGCGTACCTGCCGACACTCCCTACAGGAGTTTGCTTGGCGCGCCGCGCCACTCCAGTGCGCATGAATCGACTGCTGACGTTCAAGAATCCGCGATCACGGCTCGCCGTCCGGCTGCTGCTGGCGGTCGTCGCCGTGTCGCTGCTCTCCCTGCTGCCGCTCGCCAGGTCCGCCTCCGCGCAGGAGACGGCGACGCCGGGCGTTCCGGAGCTCACCATCACAAAATCGGACACGGTCGACCCCGTGTTCAGCGGCCAGGAGTTCGATTACATCATCGTGGTCACGAACGAGGGTTCGGCCGGCGCGAACTTCGTGCGCATGATCGATACCCTGCCGGACAACTTTACGGTCATCGGGTTCGGCACGACGCGCGGCGAGTGCGGCATGGCGGGCAACATCATCGACTGCGACTTCGGTTCGATCGGCGTGGGCGCAGGCGCGACGGCGACCGTCGAGATCACCGGCTTCCTGACGTTCGACGGCGACACCACGGAGACGAACAGCGCGGAGGTCGACCCGTTCAACCTCATCTTCGAAAGCGATGAAGGCAACAACGAAGTCTCTGAGGACACCGAGGTGATCGGCCCGACGGCGACCGAGACCGCCACGGCGACCGTCACCGAGACGCCGACCGAGACCGCCACGCCGACCGTCACCGAGACGGCCACGCCGACGCCGACCGCCACCGCAACCGAGACCCCCACGGCCACCGAGACGCCGACCGCAACCGCGACCGCGACGGCAACCGCGACGGCTACGGCGACAGCCACGGCGACCGCCACCCCGACACCCACCGAGACGGCGACCGCGACGGCGACGCCAACCGCCACCGCCACCGCGACCGAAACCGCGACCGCCACGGAGACCGCGACACCGACCGAAACGGCGACGGCCACCGAGACCGCGACCGCCACGGAGACGCCGACCGTCACCGAGACGCCGACAGCAACCGCGACGCCATCTCCGACGCCGATCGCGCCGGACCTCGTGATCACGAAGACCGACTCCGCGGACCCGGTAGCCAGCGGTGAGTCCTTTACCTACACCATCGAAGTCCGGAACGTCGGCCCCGTCGGCGCGGAGTTCGTCCGCATGATCGACACCCTGCCCGTCGAGTTCACAATGCTCGGGTACACGAACTCGCGCGGGGACTGCGGGCTGGTGGCGAACGAGCTCGACTGTGACCTGGGCGACATCGGGCCCGGCATCGGCGGCTTCGGCACCATCACCATCACCGGCTACCTCACCTCGCCCGTCGACGCGACGTTCGACAACACGGCCGAGGCGGACCCGCTCGACATCGTCTCCGAGCAGGACGAGAGCAATAACACGGCCGTCGAGAGCACCGACGTCCTCGGACCGACCGTCACGCCGACGGAGACCTCGACCGCGACCGACACGGCGACGCCTACGCCGTCGGCCACCGTGACGCCGAGCGACACGGCCACGTCGACCGCGACGAACACGCCGGTCAATACGGCGACCAACACGCCCACGAATACCGCGACGAACACGCCGGTCAATACGGCGACCAGCACGGCGACGAACACCGCGACGAACACGCCCACGAACACCGCGACGAATACGCCGACCAACACGCCCACGCCCGTGCCAACCGACACGCCGGCGAACACGCCCACGAACACACCGACGGCCGCCTCGCTCGCGACCGCGACCTCTGAGCCAACGTCCACCGGCGAGACTGGCCCAACGTCGACGCCGGGCGCCACCGTGACCGGCACGCCGCCCGCCACGGAGACCGGCCAGGCCACGTCGACGCCGGGCGCGGATACGGCGACGCCGGCCGCGACCGAAGAGGACGCTGAGCCGCCCGCCTCGTTCCCGGACACCGAACCGCTGATCTCGCTGTCCGCGGACGACTTGGATCTCGCGGCCGGAGAGTCGACCGAGCTGACGGTGTTGGTGCAGGACGTGGACGGCACGCCGGTCCCGAACGTGACCTGCGTGGTGCAGGTCGTCTCGCAGCCGGGCGACGACGCGACGGTGGACCCGCGCATCGTCAGCACCGGCGCTGGCGGCACGACCTCGACGACGCTGAACGTAGGCTCCACCGAGGGCCTGCTCGTGGGCGCGGCGATGTGCCTGGGCGAGGAGACGACGATCGACGTGCTGGTGGGCGGCGACGGCGCGCCGCCGGCCTCGCTGCCGGACGCCGGTGACGGCGGCGTCGCGGGCGCGATGGGCACGCGCAGCGCGCTCGCCTGGATCTTCCTCACGGCGTCAGGCGCGCTGCTCGCCGCCGCCGCGATGATCGGCCGCCGGCGCGACTTCGCCGGCGTCCCGGTGCAGGTCGCTCAGCCGGACCAGCCGGAGCAGCCGGCGTTCGTCCCGCGCATGCGGCCCCTGCGCTAGCTTCCCACGTCCCTTAGCTCTGCCCGGAGGCCGCATCGTCCACGATGCGGCCGTCCA
>JBBDNH010000289.1:0-6618 GCA_040877745.1 Dehalococcoidia bacterium | reverse complement strand
CCCGTCCAGCATGTGCACGGTGCGGTCGGCCGACTCGGCGATCGACGCATCGTGCGTCACCAGCACCAGCGTGACGCCGTGCTCGCGCTGCACGTCGCGCAGCACCTGCAGCACGAGCTGGCCCGCCTTGGAGTCCAGGTTGCCCGTCGGTTCGTCGGCCAGCACCACCGGCGGCTCGTTGCTCAGCGCCCGGGCGATCGCGACGCGCTGGCGTTCGCCGCCGGAGAGCTCGGCCGGGCGCTTGCGCTCCTTGCCTGCGAGATCGACCAGCCTGAGGAGCTCGTCGGCGCGGAGCTTACGGTCGCCGGCCGAGATCGGGATCTCGTACATCGGCACCTGGACGTTCTCCGAGGCGGTCAGGTTCGGCAGCAGGTTGTGGAGCTGGAACACCAGCCCGATCGTGCGCGCGCGGTAGCGGCTCAAGTCGTGCTTGTCCGTGATCACCTCGCCGTCGACGACGATCTCGCCCGAGTCCGGGCGCTCCAGCGCCGCGATGGCGTGCAGCAGCGTCGACTTGCCGCACCCCGACGGCCCGGTGATCGAGACGAACTCGCCGCGCCGTACCTGGAGCGATGCGCCGTCGAGCGCGCGCGTCCGGCCATCGTCGAATGTCTTGACGAGGTCGCGCACCGTGATGACGGCGTCCTGCTGCTCACTCATAGCGGATCGCCTGCGCCGGCGAGAGCCGCGCCGCGCGAAACGCGGGGTAGATCGCGCCCAGCAGCGCCACGCTGATGCCCACGACCAGGCCGCGGATGAACACGTCGACGGTGTACTCCAGCGTGATGATCGAGCTCACGGCCGGGAAGAGGTTGATCATCTGCGTCAGCCCGATGGCGAGGAGCGAGCCGGTGCCCGCCGCGATCAGGCAGAGCAACAGCGATTCGCCGAGCACCATCTGGATGATGCGCCGCGTGCGCCAGCCCAGCGCGCGCAGGATGCCGAACTCGCGCGTGCGCTCAAAGACCGCCATCACCATGGTGTTCATCACCGCGATACCGCCGATGAAGATCGCGATGCCGCTGATCCCCAGCTCCACGGCGTCGAGAATCTCGGTGCCCTGGTCGATGTCGCCCACCTCATCGATGGTCTCGACGGCGGCCAGACTGGGATGCTCCTCCTCGATCCGCGCCTTCAGCTCGTCCAGGTCCGTGCCGGGTCGCGTCCGGACGAACGCAATCGTCGCCGTCCCGGGCTTGCGCTCGTACTCCTGCACGGTGTCGAGCGGCAGGATCGCGCCGCCGTTGAGGAAGCTCGCATCGGTGTCGTAGACGCCGGCCACCCTGAACTCGAGGTCGCGGATCTCGACCGTATCGCCCACCGCGGCGTTGAGATTACCCGCCGCCGCGTGGCCGAGCAGCACCTCGTCGGTGGCGCCGGGCGAGAGCAGCTCGCCCTCGCGCAGCGGCACCTCGAAGAACTCCAGCGCCTCCGGCTCGATGCCGAACTGGATGAAGAACGGATTGGATCCCACGCTGGAGATCGCCAGCAGCGCCGCGGTGACGTACTCCACCTCGTCGTACTCGGCGACGGCCGCGGCCTCCTCCTCCGTGATCGTGCTCAGCGTGAGGTCGGCGCTGCCGTCGCGGCCGATGATGAAGTCCGAGCCGCCGGCGCTGAGCAGGCCCTCGGTGGCCGCCTTGGCGCTCTGGATGAAGACGCCGAGCGCGACGACGGCCGTGATGCCGATGCTGATGCCCAGCACCGTGAGGCCGGTGCGGATCTTCTGCCGCATGAGGTTACTCAGGATCAGCAGGAAGAAGGACATGGGCACCTCCTGTGCTCGTCTCGCACTAGGAACGTAGCGGATTAGGCGAGGTCAGCGTTAGGGCCACGCGGCCTAGCAGGCGGCCAACGCCTGTGTTAAGATGTGCCTGCTTCCCGGCGCGAAAAATCGAAGGAGAAACGCCATGTATGACGCCATCGTCGTAGGGGCGCGCTGCGCTGGATCACCCACCGCTATGCTGCTCGCCCGCAAGGGCTACAACGTCCTCCTCGTCGACAAGAGCACCTTCCCAAGCGACATCATGTCGACGCACTACATCCATCCGCCCGGGGTCGAGTTCATGCGCTCGTGGGGCGTCCTCGATGCGCTGAAGGCGACCGGCCTCCCCCGCATCAAAGAGATCACCATGACCCTCGGCGATACGACCTTCAGCCCGCCTCGACCGCCGGGCGCCGATGGCGAGATGGAGGCCTACTGCCCGCGTCGCATCATCCTCGACAAGCTGCTGGTCGACTTCGCCTCCGAGGCCGGCGCCGAGGTGCGCGAGGGCTTCTCCGTGCAGGAGCTTACGTTCGATGGCGACCGCGTGACGGGGCTGCGCGGCAAGGCCAAGGGCGGCGCCGAGGTGACCGAAGAAGCGCGCATCGTCATCGGCGCCGACGGCATGCACTCGACGGTCGCGAAGGCGCTGAAGCCCAGGGAGTACGATACGCAGCCGTCGCTCAGCTTCGGCTACTACGCCTACTGGAGCGGCGTGCCGCTCAACGGCGCCGAGCTCTATATGATGGAGGACGGCGGCGTGCTCGCCTTCCCGACGCACCACGACCAGGCGTGCATCGCCGTCGGCGGGCCGATCGAGAACTTCCAGGAGTTCCGCAAGGACATCGAGGCGGGCTACTTCAAGGTACTCGACACGACACCGACACTGGCGCAGCGCGTCCGCGGCGGCAAGCAGGAGGAGCGCTTTATCGGCACCGCCGATCAACCCAACTTCTTCCGCGCGCCCTTCGGCGAGGGCTGGGCGCTCGTCGGGGATGCGGGGTATCATCGCGACTTCGTCACCGGCCTCGGCATCACGGACGCCTTCCGCGACGCCGGCCTGCTCAGCGAGGCGATCGACGAGGGCTTCTCTGGCCAGCGCCCGCTCGGCGAAGCGATGGCGGCCTACGAAGCGAAGCGCAACGAGATCGCCAAGCCGCTCTACGACCTCACCCTCCAGCTCGTCTCCGGCGACCCGCCGACGCCAGAGCAGTTCATGGCGTTCGGCGCGGCCATGGCGAGCATGATGCCCGAGGCGCAGCAGGTAGCCGGGGCCTAGTGCAGCAGCGCGACATCGAGGCGAACGGACTGACGTTCCGCGCGCGAGAGCACGGCGACGGCACGCCGGTGCTCCTGCTCCACGGCTTCCCGGAGACGTCGCGCATGTGGGAGCCGCTCATGGAGCGGCTGGCCGCCGAAGGCTTCCACTGCCTGGCGCCCGACCAGCGCGGCTACAGCCCCGGCGCGCGTCCCGAGGGCGAGTCGGCTTACCGATACACCGAGATGGCGTCCGACGTCTTCGCGTTCATGGACGCGATGGGCTGGGAGCGCGCGCACCTCATCGGCCACGACTGGGGCGCAGCCGCCGGCTGGGCGGCCGTCGGCACGACGCCGGAGCGCGTCCTGAGCTGGGTGCCGATGTCGGTGCCCCACCTGCGCGCCTTCGGCACCGCGATCCGCGAGAACGAGGAGCAGCAGCAGAAGAGCGGCTATATCAACTTCTTCCGGCAGGTTGGCACGGCCGAGACGGTACTCTCCGCGAACGATTTCCAGGCGCTGCGCGACCTGTATAAGGCCACGCATGCCCAGGACGAGATCGACGAGTACATCAGCGTGCTGTCGCAGGAGGGCGCGCTCACCGCGGCGCTCAACTGGTACCGCGGCAGCGAGGGCATCCGGCCCGACCGCGACGACGGCGCGCAGTGGGGCCCGGTCGCCGTGCCGGCGCTGCTCATCTGGGGCAACCAGGACATGGCGATCGGCCGCGACGCGACGCTCGCCTGCGCGCAGCACATGACCGGGCCCTACGAGCTGCTCGAGCTGGATTGCGGGCACTGGATCGCGCAGGAGGCCTTCGACCAGATTGCCGGGCCCATCGTGGAGCACCTGAAGAAGCACAGCTAGGCCTTCGCGGGACCAATCTACGCGCGTCAGGCTTCAGCCTGACGCAGCAGGGTCAAGGAGAAGCAAACTCCGCGGGTCAGGCTTCAGCCTGACGGTAGCAGGTTAGGGAGAAGCAACCTGCGCAGGTCAGGCTTCAGCCTGACATGAAGGAGTCGACATGGACGTCGCGTCGTTCGCCGAGATCGAGGAGGAGTTCATGCGCCGCGTGGCGCGCACCGTCTGGTGCACCGTCGCGACGGTCGACCGGCAGGGCAGGCCGCGCTCGCGCATCCTGCACCCGATCTGGGAGGGCTCGACCGGCTGGATCGCCACCGGCCGGCAGACGCTCAAGACCAGGCACCTGGCGAAGAACCCCTACGTCTCGCTCAGCTACTGGGACCCCGAGCACGAGCAGGTCTACGTCGACTGCAAGGCCGCGTGGGACGACGACATGGCTCAGAAAAAGCGCGTCTGGGAGCTGTACAAGGCCACGCCGCCACCGCTGGGCTACGACCCGGGCATCATCTGGCAGGGCGGCCCGGAGGACCCGGGCTACGGCCTGCTCAAGCTGACGCCCTGGCGCATCGAGCTGTGGTCGCTGCGGGACATGATCACCGGCGCCGAACCGAAGGTCTGGCGAGCGAGCTAGACACGCGCTCGCCGGTAGCACGCGAGGCTCGCCAGCACGACAGTCGCGACGGCGAGCGTCCCCGCGATCCACCACCGCGAGCTGCCACCGCCTGAGGTCGCGCTTTGAAGGGCCAGCTCCGTCACGCCGCCCACGGCGCCCCCGCCGCCCTCCGCGATGACATGGTTGTGGATGAAGACGCCGGACCACTCCGCGATGTCGTCCGTGAGCAAGCCGAACTTCCCGTGTCCGACGCCCGTGAGCGTGTGCAGCTCGTACGGGACGCCGTCCGCCTCCAACGCCGCGACGAGCTCGGTCGCGTCGGAGTAGGGCACGGTGGCGTCGACTGTGCCGTGGACGATGAGCGCGGGTGGCTCGCCCGGGTCGATCACGGCATCGGCGAAGCCGCCCATGGTGCCAGAGACATCGACGATCGCCGAGACGTCGGATGGGTAGCCCGGGTTGCCGCTCTCGCCGGGGTCGTTCGCGATGTAGCCGGCGAAGAGCGCGGTCACGGCGCCGGCCGAGTAGCCGGCGATCGAAATGCGGTCGGCGTCGATGTCGTAGGTCGACGCGTTGGCGCGGAACCAGCGCACGGCGGCCTGCGCGTCGTGCTTGGCGTCGAAGACCACCTGGGCTTCCTCTTCGGGCTCGTAACCCCCTTCGCGCAGCCGATAGCTGATCGAAGCCGCCACGAAGCCGCGCTTCGCGAGCTGCGTGACGTAGTCGACGTTAATCGCGCTCGCCTTGTTGCCGCCCGTGAAGCTGCCGCCGTGGACGAACACCACTACCGGCCGCTCGGGCAGCGCGTCGCCGGCGGGCTGGTAGAGGTCGAGCAGCAGCGTCTCCGGCTGCCCGAACTCGTCGATCGCTTCGCCGTAGGGGATGTCCGGCGTCACGTCCACGGTCTCGAACACCTCGTCCACGTAGCGCGACGCAGCGTGGGCGTCTGGCGACCGAGCGAGCAGCAGGATGCCCGTTGCTGCGAGGGCGAGGAGGGTGAGCTTCACCCGGCTATTCTAGTCGATCTCCGAGAACCGCTGCGCGTTGCCCATGTGCGGCCAGACGTACGCCTGCGCGTTCGCGAGCGCCTGGCGCAGGTGCTCTCGATCGTGGTGCGGCCACTCGTGTAGCAGGTCGATGACTCGCAGCGTGCCGGCCTGCGGGTGCTCGCCCGAGAGCAGGAGCTGCTCCCGCGACAGCCCCTCCACCAGCCGCACGCCCTCCTCGCGCATCGCCGCGAACTCGCGCAGCAGCTCCGCGCCGTCGCGCGCGCAGTCGTTGCGCTCTCGCGCGACCTCCGGCGGGTCCCAGGTGGGCAGGTTGCGGCCCGGCTCCCCGATGATCCGCCGGATCTGCCCTGCGAACCCGCGCTCCTCGGCCTCGATGATGTGGCCGATCACCTCGTTCACGCACCATTCGCCCGGCGCGGGATGCCAGCGCATGCCGTCGCTCCCGAGCGCCTCGGCCTCCGCGCGCAGGCTCGCCGCCGCCGCGCGCAGCAGCGCCGCGACCTGCGCGGGCGTGAGGGGCGGCGATGTCATTCGGGGGCGCTCACGTTCACCACGATGTCCTTCGGCACGGCTACCACAACCAGTGACCACCTGCTCCCACAGTTTGTTCCCTTACCCCGACTTCGTCACCCTTCTCCCGCAGGCGGGAGAGGGGCCGGGGGTCATGGTTCCAGCGCGGCTCGGATCTTGGTGAACGCCACCTGAAGATCCTGTTCAATCAGCTCCGTCGGGATGCGAATGACACGGAAGCCGTCCTCCTCGATAAGCCTCTGACGCTCTCTGTCCGCCTCCTGCGTTCGCATGTGAACAGGGCCATCGATTTCCACAACAAGGTGCTGTTCGACGCAGCAGAAGTCGACGACGAAGCGGCCGATTCGATGCTGCCTGCGGAACTTGGCCCCGGCTAGCCGACGGCTGCGAAGCACTTCCCAAAGAGCGCGCTCGGTTGGCGTTGCTCTCTGTCGCAGTTCCCTGGCAGTCTGCGCCTGAACCTTCGACTTCCAGATAGGTTCCACCGCGTTGTCCTACCTACGCCCCTACTCTAGCTCTGGGCCTCTCACCTCATTTGCCGCGCAGCTTCTCCTGAAGTCGCCCTCACCCCGACTTCG
>JBBDNH010000288.1:0-12479 GCA_040877745.1 Dehalococcoidia bacterium | reverse complement strand
GACGCTGATGCCCGCCTCGGCCGGCGTGCAGGGCGCGGGCGTGATCACGACGCGCTCCGGCTCGAGCGCCGCGAGCTCCGCGACCGTCGCCTGGTCGTTGCGCACGGTGTGCACGTCCGCGCCCAGCTCGCTGAGGTACTGATAAAGGTTGTACGTAAAGCTGTCGTAGTTGTCGATCAACAGGATCATGGCTGTTCCTCCATGCTCGCCCGTGACGGAGTTGCGTCTCGAGGGGTCAGATTCCTCGCTTCGCTCGGAATGACGGCGGCGATCATGGCTTCGTCGCCTTGATGATGAGCGTCGTCGGGATGAGTTGCATCAGGCCCTTGTCGTAGCTGCCGTCCCACGGGCTTTCGCCCTCGGCGCTCGGCCTCGGCTCCAGCATTAGCTCGACGCGAAAGCCCGCTGTTGTGAGCAACGAGAACCACTCGCTCACCGTCCGGTCCCAGGAACGGAGGTTCGCGCTGGCGCTCTTCTCCGGGAACTCCCAGCGCCAGTCCTGTCTCGCATCCCAATAGCTCTTCTGCACCCCATACGGAGGGCCGCCCTCCAGGCAGGCCTTGAACGGGTGGCCGACGCTGAATACAACATGCGAACCCGGCCGAAGTACGCGGAATACCTCGGCAAACGCGCGGTCCGCGTGCTCCACGTAGTTGAGCGCGTGCGCGGACACCACGAGGTCCTGACTGCCATCCTCGATCTCCTTGAGCTGCTCCGCGTTGCCCTGGAGCAGCGTCACCAGCACGCCCTCGCGCTCGGCCAGCCGGCGGCCGTACTCAATCTGCTTATCTGAGAGATCGACGCCGATCACCTGCGCGCCCTGTTTCGCGAGCACGATGCAGTCCTGCCCGCCGCCACATCCGACGACGAGCGCCCGCATGCCTGAGACATCGCCCAATAGCTGCAAGTCGCTCTCGCTCAGCCGCGGGCCCCACTCGATGCTCTCCGCCGAGATCTGGTAGCGGTCCTGGTACGCGCGCGAGATCGCATTCCACGCCGTGCGATTGTCCGGCGGCGTATCGCCGGAGGCGATCGGCATGGGCGCGGGCTGTGGCGGCGCAAAGCGGCCGCTCTTGAGCCAGTCGCGCAGCGGCGGCGGCACCGGCACGCTCGAGAGCTCGTCGGCGCTGAGCCAGCGAGCGTCCTCGTAGTCGCTCTCGGCGCGGAAGCGCAGCTCGCCCTGGTAGCTCGGCACCCGGAAGACGTTCGCGACGTAGCGCGTGCCCGACGCCGGGTCCTCCAGGTAGAGGGTTTCGGCGAACTCCATGGCGCCCGGCTCCACGCCGAGGTCCTTTAGCGCATGCCGTTTGAGCGCCTCTTCGGCCGACTCCTCGGACGCGACGGGTACTGCGGGCAGCATCCACGCGCCGACGAACGGCGGGCGCTCCGGCTTCCGGCGCGTGACCAGCACGCGGTTCCTCCGTTCGAACAGGGCGAGCGACAGGATGTCAGCCATCGTTAGTACCCCAGACTGCCCTTGGGCGTCGCCGCGAGGTGCTCTTCCGCGCGTTCGATCGCCCGCAGGAGCGCCCGCGCCTTGTTCTCCGTCTCCTCGTACTCGCGGCCAGGCTCGCTGTCGTAGACGATGCCGCCGCCCGCCTGCACGTGCGCGACGCCGTCCTTGACGACCATCGTGCGCAGCGTGATCGCGGTGTCGAGGTTCCCCGACAGGTCGAAGTAGCCTGCCGCGCCGGCGTAGACGCCACGGCGGTCGTCCTCCAGCTCGGCGATGATCTCCATGGCGCGGACCTTGGGAGCGCCGGAGACCGTGCCCGCCGGGAAGCACGACCGCAGCGCGTCGTACGAGGACATGCCGGAGCGAAGCCGCCCGGTGACGTGCGAGACCAGGTGCATCACGTGCGAGTAGCGCTCGACGTCCATGAGCTGGGTGACCTCGACGGTGCCGGGCTCGCTCACGCGGCCGACGTCGTTCCGGCCCAGGTCGACGAGCATGATGTGTTCGGCCTTCTCCTTCTCGTCCTCGCGCAGCTCGACCTCGAGCGCGCGGTCTTCCTCGTCGTCGCGCCCGCGCGGCCGTGTGCCCGCGATCGGGTGGTAGTCGATACGCCCATCTTCGACGCGGACGAGCATCTCCGGCGAAGCGCCGACGACCTGCGCGTCGCCGAGGTCGAGATAGAACATATACGGCGATGGGTTCACCGTGCGCAGCGCGCGGTAGATCTCGAACGGGTGCGCGTTGGTCGGACGCGAAAAGCGCTGCGAGAACACCGCCTGGATGCAGTCGCCGGCGACGATGTAGTCCTTGATCCGTTCGACGCTCTTCGTGTACGCCTCCTTGCTCATGTTGGAGCAGACCTCGCCCTGCGGCGCCCGGCCGTCGCCGCCGTAGGGCAGCGCGGCGAGCGGCTGCGAGAGCCGCCCCACGAGCTCCTCAATGCGCCACACCGCTTGCCGGTACGCGGCGTCGATGTCTCCGTCGAGGCGGACGTGTGAGACGACCTTGATGACGTGCTGCAGGTGGTCGAACACGAGCAGGGTGTCGTTGAACATCAGGATCGCATCGGGCAGGCCGAGCGGGTCGTTCCGCGGCGCGGGCACGCGCGGCTCGAAGTGACGGACGACCTCGTAGCCGAGGTAGCCGACGGCGCCGCCGTGGAAGCGCGGCAGACCGGCCACCGGCGCCACGGTGAACTTCGATAGCTCCTCCTCGATCTGGGCGAGCGGGTCGCCGGGCTCTTCGTTGCGTTCGGGGTGCGTGCCGTTGCGCAGCACGCGGTACGGTTCCGTGCCGATGAAGCTGTAGCGCGCCAGCCGCTCGCCGCCCTCGACGCTCTCCAGCAGGAACGAGTGCTTGCCGCGGGCGACCTTGAGGAACGCCGAGACCGGCGTCTCGAGGTCGGCGGGCACCTCGCGGAAGATGGGCGCCAGGTTGCCGAGCTTCGACAGCTTCTTGATCTCGTCCAGGGTTGGTGTGTACGTAGCCATCAGTCCAAGTACCTCAGCTTCAGCGCCGCGCGCACGTCCTCCATTGTGCGCTCGGCGACCTTCTTCGCGTGGGCAGTGCCTGTCGCGAGCGCATCTCGCACGACGCCCGGCCTGGCCGCGAACTGCGCGCGGCGCTCGCGGACCGGGTCGAGCAGCGTGTTCAGCGCCGCCGCGAGCTTCTGCTTCACCTCGACGTCGCCCACGTTGCCCTTCACGTAGCGCTCCTTCAGGTCCTGCACTTCGGCCGTGTCCGGGTTGAAGGCGTCGTGGTACATGAAAACGGGGTTCCCCTCGACGTGGCCGGGGTCGGTCGCGCGCAACCGGGTCGGGTCGGTGAACATGCTCATCACTTTCTTGGTCAACGTCTCCGCGCCGTCCTTCAGGTAGATCGCGTTGTCGAGCGACTTGCTCATCTTCGCGTTGCCGTCGAGGCCGACCAGCCTGGGCACGCGCCCGACGAGGCCCTCCGGCTCCGGGAACACGTCGCCGAACAGGCGATTGAATCGCCGCGCCACCTCCCGCGTCATCTCGATGTGCGGCAGCTGGTCCTCCCCCACCGGGACGAGGTGCGCCTTCGGGAGCAGGATGTTGGCCACCTGCATGATCGGGTAGGTGAAGAACGCCACCGGCACGGACTCGTGCTTGCGCTCCTCCAGGTCGGCCATCTCCGCCTTCAGCGTCGGGTTGCGCTGCAGCCGGCCCATGCCGACGTACCAGCTCAGCCAGGTCGTCAGCTCGGCGTGCTCCGGCACCAGGCTCTCGATGACGTAGTGGCCCCGCTCCGGGTCGAGGCCGAGGGCGAGCCAGTCGAGCGCGATCTCCATCACGGCTTCGCGCACGGTGTCGATGTCGTCCGCGTAGTCGGAGACCTGGTAATCGGCGATGAGGAAGAAGCACTCGTAGTCGTCCTGCAGGCGCAGCCAGTTTTCGAGCGCGCCCGCGTAGTGACCGAGGTGCAACGGCCCGGTCGGTCGGATGCCTGTCAGGATGCGCTTCTTATTCTCCATCTGCGTGCTCCGTCCCTTGGTTCTAGCTTCCCGAATCCAGGTCTACGACAATAGAAAAACCCCACGCCCTATAGGGGCGAGGGGTCAGTTCGCGGTGCCACCCTACTTGTCCTTCTGCAGGCTCAGGACGAGGCCTCTGCAACTCAGGACATCTCGGTTCAGGTACGGCCCATTGTGCTCAGGCGATACCCTGGGCTCTGCTAACGGTGCCCCATCCGGCGAATCCTACGGGAACTCGCTACGCTCGTTCCTTTCGGTTCGCAGCTCCCAGGTCCATTCGGTCGCAGCGCTGGCGCCGGCTCTCACCTTACCCGGCTCTCTTAAAGTCCCTCGAAGAGGGACTCGGCCCCGCTTCGCGACGTACTCGTCCTGATCGCAGCCGATCACTATTCGATTGTGCAGTGAGGATACCAGCGGCCCGATAGCCTGTCAAGCAGAAGAGGCCCGAACGTCCGAAACAGCACGCACGTTGGAGTCGCCCCGGTCATGCCGCCGGCTTCTCGCCGCAGCGAGGCCGCCTCTGGAGGACAGTCGGCTGTCGAAACGCGTGACACGCAAAGACGCCCTGACACAAGTGTCGGGCGTCTCTGGTGGAGGATTGATTTGGGGAGCCCCGCCTCTCCTCATCAACCTCCTGCACCTCTAAACGCCGAGGCGCGCAGGAGGTTACAGCGGCCACTGCCGGCTTGTTGGGGCGCTTGCGAAGGCGCGGGCCATCTTGACGCGGATTCGCCGCTCGCGCATAATACGCGCGCCTTGCGAAAAGCAGGGCTTGTTGGGGGTGCATCGAGGTGGAAGAGGCAGGCCGGGCGATCGCGCAAGACACCGATTCGCCTACAGCACGTCCATTCGGCGATCCGGCCTGGTGGGGCCGCTGGGCCGTCCCGGTCGCGGTCGGGCTCGCCCTGGCCGGAGGCCTATCGATCCGTCTGCTCGTCGCCTGGCAGGGCCTGGAGGAGCTGGTCGTCAAGCTCCTACAGGACGACTCGTTCTACTACTTCCTCACGGCAGAGCGGATTACGGACGGGCAAGGCATCTCGTTCGACGGGATCACGGCGTCGAACGGGTATCACCCGTTATGGCTGTTCTTCCTTGTACCGTTCTTCCTCCTGCCGGGCCGGGACCTGCCCATTCACGCGGCCCTCTCCGGCGCCGCGGTACTCGATGTCGTCGCCGGAGCGCTGGTCGCGCTCACGGTGCGCAAGCTAACCGGGAACACGCCGGCGGCGCTGTTCGCTCTGATCTTCTACCTCTTTCTGCCACGCAACGTCCTGTCTGGCGTGAACGGCCTCGAGACGTCGGCGACCACGCCGCTGGTCGCCGCGCTGCTGTTGGTGGTGGTCTCAGTCTGGCGCGCGCCGAGGGACGACTGGATGCGCTGGTCGGTGCTCACGGGCGCTCTGGCAGGACTGACCATGCTCGCTCGCCTGGACAGCGGCGTGGTGGTTGTCTGTCTCCTTGGGCTGATCGCGCTCCAGCAGCGGGGGGCAAGGCGCTGGCAGGCCCCAGGCATCGCTCTCGGAGTCGCTGCGGTCGTGGTCGCCCCGTGGTTTCTATGGAGCCTGATCGCCGTGGGTACGTGGATACCGGTGAGCGGCGAGGCGGGCGCCTGGTTCTCCAAGGAGCATTACTACGCGTCGCATCCCGGAATCAGCCTGAGCGACGAGATCAGGCAGGGGCTTGATGTGACCGAGTTCGTCTTTCGAGAGCGCATACCCGACCTCTACTACCCGCGGTCCTGGCTTTCGCGGGCGATCGCCGTCGGCGCGGGGGTCCTGGCCCTGCACTTCGCGCTGGTCGCTTCGCCCGATCTCAGGCGAAAGGCTGTCGGCTGGCTGGCGTTCGTTGCTGTTCCGCTGGCGGGTTTCGTGGCTCTGCTGCTGGTCCATACGCTGTATCGCTGGTTCTTCAGGGAGTGGTACTTCGCCTGGGGCATGCCGATCCTGGCGCTGCTGGCCGCGGTGCTCTTCGCGTATCTCGCTGAGGGCGTCAGCGAGCTCTCCGCGAAGCTCGCGCCACGCTGGCGGGCGGCGGCTCCGTACGCCGTGCTGGTTGCCGTTGTCCTTGTGCTGGCAGCCGGCTACCTCGGTCCGGCGCGGGAGGCCTGGCGGGCCGGCTACCTGGCCCCGCAGCGCGACTTCCTGGAGGCGGGCCTCTACTTGAAGGCGCACACCGAACCTGATACGCGCTCCGCGAGCTTTGCGGCAGGGATCGTCGGTTACTTCAGCGAGCGCCAGGTCGTGAACATCGATGGCGTCGTGAACCCCAAGGCCTACGACGCGCTGCGCGACCATCGCCTGGTGGCCTATCTGCGCAGCGAAGACGTTCGGTTTGTGGCTGCGCGCGATCCGGCGTGGGTGTTCATTCCAGCGTTCATCCGGCCGGACGACTGGTCACAGAGTCTCTGGGGCGAGGACCCCAACGCAGCGATGGTCCCCGTCGCGAAAATCGGCCCGCCCTTTGGTGTCTTCGGACAGATGACGGTGTTTCGCATGTTGCGATGAGCGCGGCGGCGTCTAGGGATGGCCGTTGTGGCCTTGTTGAGCCGTTCGAGATCCCAAATCTCCTCAAGACGGAGGACACAGCCAGAGACGCCCAGACACGAATGCCGGGCGTCTCTGATGGAAGCTTGATTTGGGGAGCCCCGCCTCTCCTCATCAACCTCCTGGCCCTCTAAACGTTGAGGGGCGCAGGAGGTTACAGGCTGTCACGTGGCTAGCGCTCGGATCGCCTTCCTAGATAGGCCACGCCTGAGGCGAGCAGCAGGGCCAGGCCAATGGTGGCGGCAAGCGCCGCCAGGGTAAACATATCCGAGCTGGCGCGCGAGCCACCACCTGTATCCGGAAGCCGCGGGGCGCCCGTGGCCGTTGCCGGTACACGCGTAGCCCCTTCCACCTCCGACTCCGACGTGGGCCCGACGGTCGCGGCCGCCTCGGTCGCTACTGGAGTGTCCGTGGGCGGCGGCTCAGTGGCCGTCGGCGGAACAGACGTCGGCGTGTTCGTCGATGTCGCGGTGAAGGTCGGCGGCGTCGTCGGAGTCGCGGTCGCCGTGGGCGCAGTTGTCGGCGACGACGTCGCGGTGTTCGTCGGTGTTGGCGAAGGCAGCGTCGTCGGCGACGACGTCGGCGTCACCGTGGGCTCGGCCGTCGCGGTGCTCGTCGGCGTTGGCGTTGGAATGACCGACGTTGGCGTCGGCGTTTCCGACGGTGTCGGCGTATCGACCAGCGTGCCCGTGGGCGTCGGGGTGCTCGACGGCGCGGTCGTCGGCGGCGTCGAGGCCGAGGGTGTCACGGTAGCGGAAGGCGTCGGCGACGGCACGGGCGTGCCGGCCGGCGTGCCCTCGGGCGACGTGGCCGTCGGCGACGGCGGCGGCTCGGTGGCCGAAGGCGTCGGTGACGGCAGCGGGTCAGTGGGTGATGGACTCGGGCTGGGCGACGGAGACGGACTCGGGCTGGGCGACGGACTTGGGCTCGGCGTCGGGCTTGGTGTCGGCGACGGGGACGGACTCGGCGACGGCGACGGACTCGGGCTCGGCGACGGGCTCGGCGACGGCGTGGCGCTCTCGGTCGCGGTTGGTGTGGTGCTCTCGGTGGGGCTCGGCGTGGCGCTCTCGGTGGCGGTCGGCGTTGCGCTTTCGGTCGGGGTCGGCGTTGCGCTCTCGGTCGGAGTCTCGGTCCCAGGGTCCGTCGGCGTTTCCGTCACAGGGTCCTTGTCCCAGCAGAAGATGATGTGGCTGATTGCGCCGGAGCTGGGCGCGAGAGCTGTGTCCGAGGTCTCTTCGTCGTACGGGAAGACATCGGCACTCGTTCCTCCGCCACCCTTTACGATGACCGCGTCGATCCCGAGCGTCGAGGTCCAGTCGAACGACGTCGGCTCCGGGGGATCATCGTCGTTGAAGTGGACATCGATCGTAATCTTGTGAGGGACGCCGTTGGCGGTGAACTGAATAGCGCCATCGACCACTTCCCCCTGGTCCTCTTCCAAGCGATCAAACGCCTCCAGGAGCCCGAGGTCTTCGCAGTCTGGATTGCCAAGGACCAGGGTTGGCGTGACGCTCGCAGCCGAGATGCCGCCGTTTCCGCCAGGCAGGAGTGCGATCAGCACCCCCAACGTTACAAGGACGATAAGCGCCAGCACCGGCAGCCATGCCGAGGCCAGCCGCTCGCCGCCACCGCGGAGAGCGTCTCTCAAGCGGGACGACAGGGCCTCTGGCGTAGAACGAACGGTCTTCATCATGGGAGCCAACCTCCACCACAACCACGTGTCGCGGGGTAGACGACTCCTAGGTAAAGGGTGTCCTGGAGTAGAGCCGCTTCCCCGCGCCTGCACTTTACTTAACGTAGCGTGTTAGAATGTGAAACACCAGAATCGCAGCCACCCCAACTCTTAGGCATCCAGCCTGCTCGTCGTGAGCGATGGCGTCGGCGGACGGCATTCTGTCGCTTCGAGATCGCATCGCTGGCTGGGGACGCGCTTTACAGGATCGGCTACCGAGTGTAAGATGGGCCGCCGCACGTGCGCAACGGGCTTCCATCGCGAGGTGAGTTCGGGGCTTGCAGAACGTGCGTTCTATGTGGCATACTAGGCGCGACGCAACGCCCGGCGGGAGCCGAAAACACTCATTGGCGTATGCAGAAAAAGGGAAAAATTGCAGAACGAACTTCCCGCAGGCCGCCAGCCCCGTAGCTGATCCGGAGGCACGGATGCCAGGACCGCCTTACGGCAAGATAAAGTTGACAACCCTGTATGTCGTCAGCTACGAGTCGAATAGAGAGTGAGTCGTGACATGACTGACCGGAGCGACACCATCGAAAATCCCGTTACTGGCGAGCGAATCACCTTCAGGAAGCGGGCGCGAGACTCCAACGGCGCCTTGCTTGAATTCGAACTGGCGATGGAGCCGCGCGGCGTCACCATGCCGGCGCACGTCCATCCTCGGCAGGAGGAGCACGTGGAAGTCACGGCAGGCCAGGTACGGCTGCGGCTGGGCGGAACGGAGCACGTCCTGAACGTCGGCGAGGCCATGACGCTCCCGGCAGGCATTCCGCACATGTTGTGGAACGACGGCGATCAAGAGGCGCGTGCGCTGATTCAGGCCAAGCCCGGACTGCGCACCGAGACCGCCATCGAGACCCTGTTCGGTCTGGCCCGTGACGGCAAGACGAACAAGAGTGGCATGCCTAACCCGCTACAAGGGGTGCTGCTGGCGCGCGAGTACGAAACGTTCCTCCCCTCCCCGCCAATCCCTATACAGAGGGTGCTGCTGGCAGCGCTCGCGCCGGTTGCGAGGCTGTTTGGTTACAGAACCAGCTATCCGCAGTACAGCGGGTCAGCAGAAGACTAACGTGCCACTCGCGAAGGTGCTCTCTTGCGCGATCGTCGGCCTCGACGGCGAGCTTGTCGAGGTGGAGGTCGATGTCGCGCGCGGGAACGTGACGTTCCAGGTCGTCGGGCTCGGCGACACGGCCGTCCAGGAAGCGCGCGAGCGCGTCCGCTCTGCGATCAAGAACTCCGGCTTCGATTTCCCGCTCCGGCGGCTGATCGTCAGCCTCGCCCCAGCCGACCTGCGCAAGGAAGGGCCATCTTACGACCTGCCGATTGCCGTCGGCGTGCTGATCGCGTCGCAGCAGGTCGTCGCCGACCTCGATCGCTCGGTCTTCCTGGGCGAGCTCGCCCTGGACGGCAGCGTCCGGCACGCGCACGGCGTGCTCCCGATGGTCGGGCTCGCGAAGGAGCGCGGCATCGAGACGGTGTTCGTCCCGGCGGCCGACGCGGGCGAAGCCGCGCTCATCGACGGGATCCGGGTCGTGCCTGTCGCGAACCTGGCCCAGCTCGTCCAGCACCTCGTGGGCGTCGAGCTGATCGGCGACTACGAGCGCAACGGCCACCCCACGCCGGCCTGCGAGCTCTGGGAGGGTACCGACTTCGGCGAAGTGCGGGGGCAGGAGCACGTGAAGCGCGCGCTGGAGGTCGCCGCGGCCGGAGGCCACAACGTCCTCATGACGGGGCCGCCCGGCGCGGGGAAGACGCTGCTGGCGCGTGCGCTGCCGTCGATCCTGCCCGACATGACGTCGGAAGAGGCGCTGGACGTCACGAAGATCTACAGCGTCAGCGGCCTGCTACCCGCCGATACGCCGCTGATCAACCAGCGCCCCTTCCGCGCGCCCCATCACACGATCAGCCACGCGGGCCTCGTGGGGGGCGGGCAGCGGCCGCGCCCGGGCGAGATTAGCCTGAGCCATCGCGGGGTGCTCTTCCTGGACGAGCTGCCGGAGTTCAGCCAGCAGGTGCTTGAAGTGCTCCGCCAGCCGGTCGAGGACCGCGTCGTGACCATCGCCCGCGCGCAGTCGACGGTCACCTACCCTGCCAACTTCATGCTGGTGGGCGCTATGAACCCGTGCCCGTGCGGCTTCTACGGCGACCCGACGCGCGAGTGCACGTGTTCGGAGTCGACGGTGAGCCGGTACCAGAAGCGCATCTCCGGGCCGCTGCTCGACCGCATCGACATCTTCGTCGAGGTGCCTCGCGTCGAATACGAGAAGCTGGCCGCGAACAGCACCGGCGAGCCCTCGTCCGCGGTCCGCGAGCGCGTCGCGAACGCGAGGTCGGTGCAGAAACGTCGCTTCGCCGAGACCCGCTTCTTCTGCAACGCGGAGATGACACCAACCGAGGTCCGGCGCTTCTGCCAATCGGTCCTGGACGATCAGTCGCAATCGCTCCTGCGGCTGGCGATGAACCAGCTCTCGCTCTCGGCGCGGTCGTTCCACCGCGTGCTGAAGCTCGCGCGCACGGTGGCGGACATGGCAGGCTCGGAACGCATCGCGTCGCCGCACCTGGCGGAGGCGATCCAGTACCGGCAACGGGTGCGGGCCTAGAGCTGGTGGGTGAAGCTGTCGACGCTCACCTCGAACTCGTCGGGCAGGATGTTGACGAGCACCGCCGTCTTTTCGACCATGAGGGAGCCGAACACTGAGTCGTCGATCGTCTCATCGATGCCCCACTTGGGGTAGGTGATGAAGACGATCATGAAGAGCTGGATGAAGACCATCGCCTTGGCGAAGCCGAAGCAGGCGCCCGCGAGCTGATCGAACACACCGAGCTGGAACAGGTTGACGGTCGGCTTCAGCACCAACGCCAGCATCTGGCCGGCGAGCGCCGTGGAGCCGAACAGCAGCCCGAACGCGACGAGGAGCGCGACCGTCTCGTTGTCGATGAACATCAAGACGTCGTCCGCCAGGTCTTTGTAGAAGACGCCGGCCAGCACGATCCCGAGGATGGCGGCGATCACGGTGACCGTCTCGCGAATGAAGCCAGCCTGGAACGCAGAGAACGTGAACCAGACCAACAGGGCGATGATGACGCCGTCGAACCAGTTCACCGCGCCACCTCGCGACGGCGAGCCACGCGGTCCTGGCTGAGGAATCGAAGCTGGCGGGGCACTCCGGGCCTCCTTTCGAGGAAGTACGTCTCCCCGTTAGTATCGGCCGCTTCCGTCAGTCTAGCATGGGGGTCAAGCGGGCGCGTCAGATTCGGTCAGCTTCTTGGCTGGGCGAGGCTTGAGCCGCCAATACGCAGCGAATACGGGCGCGAGGAAAAGCACGACCAGCAGGTAGGCCGCGAACACGTCGCTGGGCGAGTGCGCGTCGACGTAGACGCGCGCCGGGCCCGCGGCGGCGACCATAAGCAGGCAGCCCGCCTGCAGCGGCCAGCGCAGCCAGCGCACCGGCACGACGGCGGGCAGCACGAGGAAGAGCACGCCGAAGAGCGCCGCCGTGGCGACCGTGTGGCCGCTGGGGAAGGCGTCGCCGGGCGAGGAGGGCCGCGGCCGTCCGATCCAGTCTTTGAGGAGCGTGTTCAGCCCGACGAGCGCCGACGTGGCCAGCAGCAAGATCGACTCCCAGCCCGCACGCATCATCGCGAATGCGAACGCAAGGGCGAGCATGAGCGGGAAGTACGCCCACCAGTATCCAAGCGCGTTCACGGCATCGATGAAGCCCGCGAACGCCGGCACATCGATGTCATGGACGGGGCCCGCGATGCGCTCATCGCCCGGGAAGCTGTCGACGAAGACGGCGGACACCGCGAGCGCGGCGAACAGCAGCGCGCCCAACAGCCACAGCCGGACGCTCCAGATAAGCCACGACGGGCGCGCGGAGTCCGGGCGAGCTTCGGATTGAGGCTGTTGCGGAGCCCGGTCAGACGTCGCTGTCACAGTTCGAGTATGGCATAGGCGGCGGCCAGAGCGAATCAGCAGGCTACACCGAGAGCAGCGCTCCGCCCTCCGCAGCGAGCGCCATCACGCGGTCGGCGACGAGTCGCGGCGCGAGACCGTCCGGGTCGACCACCGCGACGCCCGTCCAGCGAGCGAAGCCGCCGTAGACGGCATCGAGCTTACCGGCGCGATGCCACTCGGTCGGCCGCTCGCGCTCGCGCTCGAGCACGACCTCCCGCGACGGCAGCAGCACGACGAAGTGGGTCGCCGCATCGCAGCCGGCGAGCGCTTCTCGATAGGCCGGCAGGTCGTCC
>JBBDNH010000287.1:0-2263 GCA_040877745.1 Dehalococcoidia bacterium | reverse complement strand
CTCCAGCGCCCCGCCGAACTGGCGCAGGCCATCGAGACCTTCGTTCAGGGCTTGTAAGGCTAGCGGGGGGCCGCGCGGCCGGGGCGACCCGCGGCCGCCCGGGAGCACGGACCAGGCTACGGGCCCCTAGGGCAACGTCTCGGCCGGCTCCTCCACAACAGCGTCATCAGCCGTCCCAACCGTCGCAGCTTCTTCCGCTCCGGCCGCCGGGATGGTCAACTCCTGCCCGATCGAGATGTCCTCAGGGTCACTCAGGCCGTTCGCCGCGACGATCGCCTCGACCGTCGAGTCGAAACTGAATGCGATATCCCAAAGCGTGTCGCCGTCCTGCACGATGTACGTGTCGCCGTCCACCACGACCTCCGCCGCTCCCGGCAACAGTTCGTCCGCTTGCTCCCGCGTTGTCTGCTGTCCGGTCGTCGTCGTCTGTCCAGTCGTGGTCTGGCCTGTTGTCGTTTGCCCTGTCGTCGTCTGTCCCGTCGTCTGCTGCGACCTCGATGGTTCGACAACCGCGCCGGAAACGTCGGAGCTGAGGCCGGTCGTCCCGGACTGGTCGTCGCGCAGTTGCGACAGCCGCTCGGAGTTCGATGATCCGCCCGAGTAGTTGGGCAGGATCAGCATCGCGAGAAACAGCACGCCCAGCCCCATCAGGATGAGCGGCACCCGCGTCGTCTCCGGCGCCAGCGTCTGCCGGCTGTACTCGTGCTCCTGCGTCCGCCGGGCGAGGAAGACGATAGCCGCCGCGCCGAGCAGAATGATGCCCACGGTCAGGAACCAGAGGCTGGAGCCGGACCAGAGCATCCTGATCAGCACGAGCGACAGGAGCGGCACGGCCACCAAAATAGCCATGCCCACCCAGGGGCGCTCGGGCGCTGGACGGTGAGTTGTTACGTACGGTGACGCCATGATGACCCCTCCTCCGCGCTTGTTGTTCTTACAATACATCACTCGCGGAACGAATACAAGATGTTCCAAGAGGAAACCTCATACACAAGATATGGTAGGCCGCGGCCTTCCGTCGTGGCCATGCGACGATCGCCTCCCGGCCGTCTTGACACACACCCTCATCACGGCTACGTTCAACGTAAGGTGTCAGAGGGACTCACGCCTCCGTCCCCCGGGGGCGTTCGACTTCGCCAGAGGCTGATCGTGGCGACCGTTGGGGTGGGCATCCTGCTCGCCGCGGCCTGGCTCGCCCTGATCGTCGTCAGCCGCATCGACGAGCTCTTCCTGCCGGGCCAGGGCGTCACCAGCCTCCCCCCGCTGCCCGGCGTCGACTCGAACGGCGCCGCTGAGGGTCAGATCAGCTTCCTCGTCATGGGCCTCGACCGGAGGCCGTCCGAGGGCGACGCCGCGACCCGCACCGACACCATGTTCATCGTCACCGTCGACGCCGAGACGAAGACCGCCGGCATCCTCGGCATCCCGCGCGATTCGTGGGTCGACATCCCGCTCCGCCAGGGCGAGGGCTTCTACCAGAGCCGCGTCAACACCGTCTACGCGACCGGCGAACGTCAGGGCTACGAAGGCGGCGGTCCGGGCCTCGTCAAGGAGGTCGTCGAGCTCGCCACCGGCATCCCCATCGACTACTACGTGGTGATCGATTTCGAGGGCTTCGTCGAGATCATCGACGAGCTCGGCGGCGTCGACATCTACGTCGAGCGCGAGGTCAACGACCCGTTCTACTCCCGCACCGAGCTGCCCGGCGACTACCACCCGCTCCTCTTCGAGGTGGGCGAGCAGCACATGGACGGCGAGACCGCGCTCGATTACTCGCGCACGCGCTTCGGCTCCAGCGACCTCGACCGCATCCAGCGCCAGCAGCAGGTGATCTTCGCCGCCATCGACAAGGCGCTCGAGCGCAGGATCGTGAGCGTCGATACGCTAACCGGCCTCTGGAGCCGCTACAAGGACACCATCGACACGGACATCAACGACTTGCGCGCGCCCGGCTTCGCCGCGCTCGCCGCGCAGATCGACCCCTCGCGCATCACCGCGCTCTCGCTCGGCGCAGCGAGCGTCGGCTTCACGACGCCCAGGGGTGAGCAGGTGCTCCTCATCGACAAGGTGATCGTCCAGGAGCTGGTGGGCGCGCTCTTCAGCGACGAGCTCCTCTCGCAGGAGGACGCGACCGTCGAGGTCCAGACCGGCGCGGACGCCGACAGCCTCGCAGCCGACCTCGACACCTACCTGGATGGAGCCGGCTTCCCGAGCGACGCCCTCACCGCCGATGGCGGCGCGGGGCATGATTATTTTGAGATGT
>JBBDNH010000286.1:0-2281 GCA_040877745.1 Dehalococcoidia bacterium | reverse complement strand
CGGCGACGCCCGCGACTCGACCAGTCCGATCACCGCCTGCGCTTCCGACCTCACGTGCTCGGCGAAGTCGCCGGAGTAGTGTCCCGCCTGCACGAACTCCTCGAACAGCTCTTCGTCCTTCAACGACCAGCTCATGTTCGGCTGGACAACGATGTCGAGCTGGTGGTCGTTCGTATCGAACCCGATCGGCGTCCGGCGGAACGGCTCCTCCATGTTTACGTAGTAGTAGCTAAACGACCGCGCAGCGCCCTCGCCGGCCCAGGACAGCCACACCGAGTAGCTGCGCCCCGGGAACATGAGCCGCAGCGTGTCCAGGTGCCACGCACCCCACACGCGCACCTTCGGCTCGGCGCCGCGCATTTGCGTGAAGCGAGTTCCCTTCGGCAGGTAGAGCGCCACGAGCTCGTCGGTGTCTTCGACGACGCTGAGCGGCCATGCCGCGCCCGGCAGGCCCGTGGTGCGCCGCAGATAGCGCAGCACCACCACGTCGCCCGCCTGCCATCGTGGCTCCGCCGCTGGCATGATGCTCTAGTGTTCCCGCGCTAGGTGGGCCCGCAGCGCGTCCCCGCCGAAGTCGCCGTCCGGGTTCCGCCACACAGCGTGGATGTGGTTCGCGTCGTTCTGCGTGTTGTCGTACTCCGCCAGGAACGACGTCCCCTGCAGTCGATAGTAGTGCGGCTGTCGGCGTCGCATCATCGGGCCGGCCCAGGCAAAGCAGACGTCGTCGATCGAGATCTTCGCGCGCTCGGCCGACGCCAGCGGCTCGCTCAGCCTCGACACGTACACCTCGATCAGGTCCGACAGCACCAGCCGCTGCTTCGCGTCCATGTTCGCGGCGGCGATCCCGCGCGGTCGCGCCAGCTCAAAGCGCAGCGCTTCCTTATCTTCGCCCGTCATTTCGTCGAAGCGCTCCTGCACCTGCGGCAGCGCGCCCGCCTCGCCCGGCAGCGCTGAATCTGGCACGACAGGCAGGTTCATCAGCACGAAGTCCGGCGGCGCGATCTCCGAGATGAGCGCCTCCGCGCGCAGCTCCGCGCCGAGCATCGACATCAGCTCGCGCGCCGCGTCCTCCTCTTCCGCGCACGGACGCAAGACGATCGCGCCGCCGTGGCGCACCTCGGCCGGGTTCGCCCCCAGGAAGATCGGTGTCGCCGACGCCACCTCCCCGTCCGCGATCGTGAAATTCAGGCAGACGTGGTGGCCCTCGTAGCGCCACCCCCAGCGATCCTCCCCCGGCGCTCCGAACACGCTGATGAAATAGCGACCGGGGTCGCGCACCGCGTCAGCCTGGCGCCCCTCCAGCAGGTTCAGCACGCTCTCCAGCGCCATGATCGATGTCACCTTGCCGTACGCGTGCAGGCTCAGCGCGCTCGTCAGCAGCACGTGCAGCAGCTTCTGCTGGCGGGCGTCCTGCTCCAGCAGCGGCAGCCCCGCGTGGTTCCGCGGGAAGTACGCCCAGTCCGTACGCTGCTTCGCGTCCGAGAACTCGAACGTCGCCTTCGCGCGCTGGCCCGCGTCCAGCGCTTCCAGAAACGCCGACGCCGCCTCCGCCATCAGCTCGGCTACCGCGCTTCGTTCACCCGTCATTGCCATCGCGCCGCGATCGTACCACAGACGCACCTACATCTCTCGTTCCAGCCCGCCCCACTGTCATTCGCGCCCTGTCTGTCATTCGGACCACGTCGTGTCATTCCGAGCGTAGCGAGGAATCTGATGGACCAAGCAGAGACGTTGTTCCTCAAAGGCCCTGCTCGACCGGCCCTCCATGCCGCGGACTTCCAGTCCGCGGTCGAGATTAGTTGACACGATCGACCGTCCCGCCCCATACCACACCCTTCAGGGTGTGGTCGAGCACACGCCTCCTCGCGAAGCTGCGGGTTTCAACCCGCAGACACCGCGCGCCGAACCTTGACGCGCACGGTAAGGTACACCTATAATGCGAGCGTCTCGCATAGCGCGAGCCCTCGCTGTGGTCTCGGCGCAACCTGCCGAAGCTGGATCTAGGCCGCAGCGCAAGAAGGAGCGATGCCATGTCCAAGCTCGCCGACCACATCAAGACCCTCCCATCACGACGCAACCCGCCCTATCGCCCGGCGCTTACCATCGACGACGAGGAGCGCGCCCAGCTCGACAAGAAGCTCGGCGATGCCACGAACTACGACCTCGTTCAGCTCCGTGAGATGGTCGCCACAGACCCCGCGAACATCGAGTTCCGAAAGGCGCTCGTCAGCGGCATCGCTAGCGCCGCATACGCCGGCATCGATGCGTTCAGCCGCAAGGT
>JBBDNH010000285.1:0-2284 GCA_040877745.1 Dehalococcoidia bacterium | reverse complement strand
CGGGCCGACGGCCTCAGCGTCGCAGATGTCGCCCTGGACGAAGCGGTAGCGTACGTCGTCCTCGACGTCGCGCAGGTTCTCCAGGTTGCCTGCGTACGTGAGCTTGTCCAGGTTGATCACCCGGTAGTCGTGATGGGCAAGCAGGTGGCGGATGAAGTTGCTGCCGATGAAGCCGGCGCCGCCCGTGACCAGGACTGTGCGGATGCTCACGGCATGTGGAGCTTGCTGAAGTCGCCCAGGATCAGCGTGTAGCCGTGCGGGCGGCGCTCGTGGCCGCGCAGCTCGACGTTGCGCCCGATCAGGCTGTGCTCGATTCGGTGGCTGACTTGCTCGATCCGCGTCCCCTCTAGCACGACGCTGCCGCTGATCTCCGTGTCTGCGATCAGGCAGTCGTGGTAGATGGACGTGAACGGGCCGACGTACGAGTTGACGATGCGCGTCCGCTCGCCCACGATGGCCGGGCCTTGTATCCGGCTGTTCACCACCTCCGAGCCCTCCTGCAGGACGACGCGGCCCTGGATCTTGCTCGCGTCGTCGTAGCTACCCTGGAGGTCCGGCTGCAGGTCCTCCAGGATGAGGTGGTTCGCCTCGAGCAGGTCGTCGTGCTTGCCGGTGTCGATCCAGCGACCCGAGATCACCTCGGCGTGCACGTCCAGTCCATCGTCGACGAGGCGCTGGATCGTGTCTGTGATCTCCAGCTCGCCTCGCGCCGACGGCTTGATGCGCTCCAGCGCGCCGAAGACGTTGCTGTCGAAGAAGTAGATGCCGATGATCGCCAGGTCGGTGAGCGGCTTCTTGGGCTTCTCGACCACGCGCACCAGTCGTTCGCCGTCCAGCTCCGCGACGCCGAAGTTCTGCGGCTCGTCGACGTGGCAGAGCAGCACCAGCGCATTATGGCAGTCGTTGCGGAATTTCTCGACATACGGTGCGATGCCACCCTTGATGAAGTTGTCGCCAAGGAAGAGCACGAACGGTGAGTCGCCGATGAAATCCCGCGAGATTTTCACGCCGTGCGCGATGCCCAGCGGCGCAGGCTGGTCGATGTACGTCACCCGCGCGCCGAACTGCGAGCCGTCGCCGACGGCCTGGGCGACTTCGTCCCTGGTCTCGCCGACGACGATCCCGAGCTCGGTGATCCCGCAGGCGACAAGCTGCTCAATCGCGTAGAAGAGGATCGGTTTGTTGGCGACGGCGACGAGCTGCTTGGCGCCGGTGTAGGTGAACGGACGCAGTCGCATGCCCTTGCCCCCGGCGAGGATCAGGGCCTTGAGGTCGGTCTTCGGCGAGCGGTCTGTCATACATCTCCGCGTCATGCGCGACGCGTCTTTACGAACGCGATTCTACCGCTCTGTCTTACGTCCGGCAACCGTGGAGGGCCGGATCGGAGGGCAAAATGAGGCCCCGAGCAGTGGCGGCTACTCGGGGCCTGCGTGGGGGTGTCCCCACGCAGAATCACGTTAGCACACGCGTTAGAACCAGGCAATACTAAGAATCGGTGCCCTTGACGGCGGAGCGCTCGTTGCGGATAGTGGTGGCGAATTAAGGCCCAGAAACGGAGTGATCCATGGAAGTTGCTGGCAAACACGCCATCGTTACGGGCTCCGCCGTCGGCGTCGGCCGGGCGACGGCGCTGGAGCTGGCGCGGCGCGGGGCCAACGTCGTCGTCAACTACTCTCGGTCGGAGGCTGAGGCGAAGGAGACCGTCGCCCAGGTGGAGGCCCTCGGCGTAAGGGCGCTCCTGGTGCGCGCCGACGTCTCCCAGGACGCCGAGGTGCGCGCGATGGTCGGGCGCGCGGTCGATGCCTTCGGGTCGGTCGACGTGTTGGTGAACAACGCCGCGACGACGGCGTTCGTGCATTCCGCCGACCTCGAAGGCATGAAGGAGGAGGATTGGGACCGGCTCCTGGCCGTCAATCTCAAGGGGCCGTTCTTCTGCTCGCGCGCCGTCGCGGGCCCGATGAAGAAGGCCGGCCAGGGCGCGATCGTGAATGTCGCGTCGATTGCCGGGATCCGCGCGATCGGCAGCTCGATTGCCTACGCGGCGTCGAAGGCCGGGCTGATCAACATGACAGTGGCGCTCGCGCGCGTGCTGGCGCCGGAGGTGCGCGTGAACTGCGTCGCACCAGGCTTCATCGACACGCGCTGGTTGCGGGAAGGACTTGGCGAGGCCTACGAGCCTGCCAGGCAGCGGGCGTCGCAGCAGACGCCCCTGGGCCGCGTCGCGTCGCCGGAGGACGTCGCGCAGGTCATCGTGAGCTTGATCGCGGGCGCGGACTTCGTCACC
>JBBDNH010000284.1:0-2308 GCA_040877745.1 Dehalococcoidia bacterium | reverse complement strand
GATTGCCGCGATCGAAGGCGTCCTGGGCGACGTCGACCAGGTGATCGTGATGGGTGTCAAGCCCGGCTGGGGCGGTCAGTCGCTGATCCCCGCCACGCTGCCGAAGGTCCGTGAGCTTCGCGGCCTCCTGGACGACCGCGGCCTCAGCTCCGAGATCGAGCTCGATGGCGGGGTACAGGCGCACAACGCGGCCTCCTGCGCCGAGGCCGGCGCCCACGTCCTCGTCGCCGGCTCCTCGGTCTTCAACGACCAGGCGTCGGTCGCGGAGAACATGGCCGCCCTCCGCGAGGCGCTCGCGGCTGTGGAAGCCGGCCCGTCCTAAGCCTGCCTTGGCATCATCCTGAGCCCGTCGAAGGAGCGTTACGCCCTGACCGCCACCTTGAAGACGACCGTTTCGTCGTCTGGAATGTCTTTGCCTTCTTCTCGCAGCGTCTCCAGATAGAGCGAGATTGCTTCCCTGACATGCTCCAGAGCGTCGTCGACGCTTTCGCCTTGAGAGTAGCAGCCGGGTAGGGCCGGCACCTCAACCCAATAGCCGCCCTCCTCGGCGTCATGCAGCACGACCGAGTACTCCATGTGCTCAGAGTACCTCTTCGAACTCGTCGACGGAAATGCCAGCCTTCTTTAGGGCATCAAGGATGATTCCAGACTTGATGGAGCCCCGATGGTGCGGCAGGACAAGGAGGCGGCGCGACGGGTGCTTGAGTACGTAGTGGCTGCCCTTGATGCGATCGACCCGATACCCAAGGCGCTCAAGGCCGCGAATCGCCTTCTCTATCCGAAGGTTTCGAAGGCGTCGACCGCCAGCCACGTCGAATGCTACTTAGCGGACTTCAGCTCGGTGCGCAGGCAGCGCGTGCAGAGGCGCATACGCACCTTCTTGCCATCGCGCCACACGCCCTGCCGCTGGAGGTTCGGACGGAACAGCCGGTTCGTGCGCGACGCCTTGCGCTCCCAACGCCCGGAGCTCTTGTGCCGGATGTTCCGGCCAAAGGCGGTCCCCTTACTACAGATGTCGCAGCGCGCTGCCATTGAGCCTTCCGTCTCCTCTTGGCCGGCCTCTGGCGAGGCGAGCCTGTCTTGCGTTACCGTATGGTAGCAGGGGCTGGGATTGCGGACAACCCGCGCGCACTCTATGAGTACACGGCCTGACGAACGCGCCAGCGCAGCCCGGAGCGCCCACATCGCTCCCGCTGCCGCACCGGCCACGATCGACGGCGCGACCTTCCGTTCCATCTTCGCCGGCGCAGCGACGGTCCTCGAACGGCACGTCCGCGCTCTGAACGCGATCAACGTCTTCCCAGTACCAGACGGCGACACCGGCACGAACATGCATCTCACGCTCAACGCCGCCGTGGAGGAGCTCGAACAAGCGAACGGCGACGTCTCGAAGTCCGCGCACGCGCTCGCCCACGGCGCGCTCATGGGCGCGCGCGGCAACTCGGGCGTCATTCTCTCACAGGTGCTGCGCGGCCTCGCGGACGGCCTCGATGGCCGTGCGGCGGCCGACGGCCGCGCGCTCGCCGGCGCGCTTCGCTCAGCCTCGGACGCCGCCTACGCCGCGCTCTCCGAGCCTGTCGAGGGTACCATCCTCACGGTCGCTCGCGAAGCAGCCGAGGCCGTCCGCGACACGCCATCCGAGTCTGCGGAGCGTGTGCTGGCGGACGCCGTTGCCGCGGCGAAGGCAGCCGTCGCGCGCACGCCGGAGCTCCTGCCGGTGCTCAAGGAGGCTGGCGTCGTTGACGCCGGCGCGCTCGGCCTCGCGATCATCCTCGAAGGGCTGCTGCTTTCGTTGCGCGGCGAGCCGCTCGATGTCGATCTCGCGCCCGACATCCCCGCCGAGACCGGCTGGCAGCGCGAGGCCGCCTCGCTCCACCGCGCCGGGCACGGTGAGAGCGGCTACTGCACCGAGTTCGTCGTCGTGGGCGAGGAGCTTGACCTCAGCGCCGCGCGAACAACGCTGGCGTCGTTCGGCGGCTCGCTCCTCGTCGTCGGCGGCGACGGGCTGCTGCGCGTGCACGTGCACACCACGCGCCCGGACGACGCGCTCGCGTACGGTCGCACGCTGGGCAAGATCTCCCAGGTCAAGGTCGACAACATGGAGGCCCAGATCGACCGTTTCGCGGCCGCGCAGGCCGCCGAGCCCATCTCGGCGGACATCGGCATCGTCGCGGTCGCCGCCGGCGACGGCATCGAGTCGGCGTTCCGCAGCGTGGGCGTCACGCACCTCGTTCGCGGCGGCCAGACG
This sequence comes from Dehalococcoidia bacterium, assembly GCA_040877745.1. GTDB lineage: Bacteria > Chloroflexota > Dehalococcoidia > DSTF01 > RBG-16-68-14 > JBBDNH01. The sequence goes on along the minus strand of JBBDNH010000284.1, from coordinate 60 downwards.
ATGAACCCCAGCGCGCAAGAGATCCTGAGGGCCATCGACGCGTGCCCGCAGGAGCGCATC
>JBBDNH010000283.1:0-2315 GCA_040877745.1 Dehalococcoidia bacterium | reverse complement strand
CCTTCGCGGGGCGCTCGCCAAGTGCGCGAGCCCGCCGGGGGGGCGCCGCCTCGACCGCCGGCGAACGTCCGCGGCGGACTTGCAGCCGTTTGGTGTGCCTGCTATCATGTTGGCTGACCATAGCGCTTCTCGAAAGAAGTGGGTTCTGGCCCACTTCTTTCTGTAAGTATGGGGTGCAAATTCCTCGCCGAAGAGGTGGAACATTCGATGGCAAAGAACGAATTCCTCGTAGCGATCACCCAACTGGCCGCGGAGAAGAACCTGCCCAAGGAGGTGGTGTTCGACGCCGTGGAGGCCGCGCTGGCGTCCGCGTACAAGCGCGACGAGCTGGCGACCAGGAACGTGGTGGTCAAGATCGACCCGGAGACCGGCGGCACGCGCGTGTTCACGCGCAAGACCGTGGTCGAGGAGATCGAAGACCCGGAGACGGAGATCCTGCTGGACGAGGCGCGGAAAGCGAACTCGACCGCGCAGCTCGGTGACGGCATCGACACGGAGGTCGCCGCGCACCAGGACTCGGGCCGCGTCGCGGCGCAGACGGCGAAGCAGGTCGTGCTGCAACGGCTGCGCGAGGCCGAGCGCGAGGTGGTGTTCGAAGAGTATTCCGGCCGCGAGGGCGACGTGGTTTCCGGCGAGATGGTGCGCATGGAAGGCCGGAACGTGATCATCGACCTGGGCAAGGCGGAGGCGCTGCTGCCGCCGTCCGAGCAGGTGCGCATTGAGCACTACCGCTCCGGCCAGCGGCTGAAGTTCTACGTGCTGGAGGTCTACAAGGCTGCGAAGGGCCCGCAGGTCATCGTCTCGCGGACGCACAAGAACCTGATCCGGCGCATGTTCGAGATGGAAGTGCCGGAGATCTTCAAGGGCATCGTCGAGATCAAGGCGATCGCGCGCGAGGCCGGCTTCCGGAGCAAGGTCGCCGTCTGGTCGACACAGGAAGGCGTCGACCCGGTGGGTGCGTGCGTCGGCCTGCGCGGCATGCGCATCCAGAACATCGTGAACGAGCTGAACGGCGAGCGCATCGACGTGGTGCTTTGGGACCCGGAGCCAGGCCGCTTCGTGGCGCACGCGCTGAGCCCGGCGCAGGTCGTCCACGTCGACATGGACGAGCCGACGAACACGGCCTCGGTGGTCGTGCCGGACCGGCAGCTATCGCTGGCGATCGGCAAAGAGGGCCAGAACGCGCGGCTGGCCGCCAAGCTCTCGGGCTGGCGGATCGACATCAAGAGCCAGTCGGCCTACGAAGAGGTGATGGACAAGCTCCCGCCGGCGGAGGTCGCGGTTGCCGAGCCGGACATCGTCACCGAGGGCGAGGCCGCGGCAGCCGAGGAGCCTGACCGGCTGCTGACGCCGGAGGAAGAGGCGGTCCTGGCCACGGCGAGCGTCGAGGCTGCCGACGGCGCGGCGGTCGCGGAGGAGGAGGCGGTGGAAGCCGGCGTCGCTGCGGAAGCTGCAGCAGAGGAGCCGGAGCCGGCGGCGCAGATCCGCTTTGCGGAAGAGATCCTCACGCAGGACCGCGAAGAGCCGAAGAAGGCGAAGAGCAAGGCGAAGGCCGGCGACGAAGAAGAAGGCGCCGCGAAGCCGAAGAAGGCGCGGCGCAAGCGCGTCTACGTCGAAGACGAAGAGGACGACGAGTACGATTACGAAGGCAGCTAGCCCAAGCGTCACGACCAGGCCGAAGCACGTCCCGCAGCGCACGTGCGTCGGTTGCCGGACGACGAGCGCCAAGCGCGACTTCGCGCGCATCGTGCGCACGCCCGAAGGCTCGGTCGAGGTGGATGTGGACGGCCGGCGATCGGGTCGCGGCGCGTACGTGTGCGCGAACCGCTCGTGCTGGGAAGCGGCGCTGAAGGGCGACCGGCTGGCGCGCGCTCTGCGCACGACGGTCTCCGCAGCAGACCGCGAGGCGCTCCGGCGCTACTCCGAACAGACCGAACCGGCCGACGCGGCCGTAGGAAGCTAACGAGATGCCGCCAAGACGACAGCAGACCAAGCGCCGGCCCGCGAAGGCCCCAGCGCCCGCGGAAGAGCAGCCAGCGCCCGAGACCAACGGCGCCGGCACGCTCCACATACCCCGTGTCCTTACGGTCAAGGAGCTGGGCGACCTGATGGGGATGCCCCCTGTCGAGATCATCAAGGAGCTGATGAAGAACGGCGTGATGGCGACCATCAACCAGAGCATCGACTTCGAAACGGCCGCCATCGTGGCGCACGACCTGGGTTACGAGCCCGAGGAGGCGGCTGGGGACGAGGCCGAGGAGGCCGCAGCCGAGGAACCGAAGCTGCTCATCGAAGAGGAAGAGGGCGTGGAGCTC
>JBBDNH010000282.1:0-2318 GCA_040877745.1 Dehalococcoidia bacterium | reverse complement strand
TGTTGGCTGCAAACGCTTCGAAAGCTCATCGCTCGGGTCGAGCATCGTGCCCGAGAGCACGGAGAGCACGGCCCACATCGGCTCGGAGCGGTCGTCCGCCAGCGCGAGCCGGTCGCCGGTCTCGCGGTCGAGCATCAGGTTGAGCTGCGCGCTCACGCCGGAGCTATTCAGCCGCTCCGGCGTGACGACGTCCATAGTGAGGCCGTTCTGCGGCCGCTGGAGCTTCGCATAGTGGTTCGCGACGAGGCTCTCCGGATCGACGCGGAACTGGGGCGCGCGCCAGGACGTGTTGTTCGTCTGGAGCATGATGCTGGCCAGCTGGTCGCCGTTGCCGGCGAAGTCGCGGAAGAAGTACTCCACGCCGCGCTGCTGTACGCCCAGAGGCCTCTCGCGCAGCGCGCTCGCCGCCGGCGCCCAGCAGCAGACGTCGCGCAGCTCGGTCGCCAGCGATTCGTCGCCGGCCCAGCGCGCGGCCGCGACGGCGCGAGCGCGCAGGCTATCGATGTTGTAGGGGCCGCTGGCTGGGCCTCCGCCCTCGGCTACGCCGGGAGAGCCGCCCGTGGACGACGCGAACGTCCGGAGCGCGTCCATCCGCGTCAGCCCCAGGCCGACCATTGCGGCGCCGATCGTCTTTAGGAATCCCCGTCGAGTACAAGACATCGCATCACCCCCGCCGGCAGCGGCCGGCATGCTCCCCGCTCATGCACAACTCAGGATGGCATTATTCTACCACCCTCGTCAACAGAACGACATAACAAAAGCTACGTTGCGGCCCGGTTCGTTAGCGGATGCTTGCAGCCGGACGCTACTATGAATGGGCGAAAGGATGTGTTTGTGCCCGTTCCCGTGCCCGGCGAGCAGCAGGTCAAGGAGATCATCGCGGACGTGTGGATGCGCTCGTCGCGGGAGCGGGAGCTCGCCTGGAACGAGATTGAGAACGACTTCCCGCTCTACAGCCTCAGCGACGGCGAAGAATCGCTGGGCTTGGACTCGCTGGACGCGATCGAGATTGCGACCGAGCTTGAGGAAGCGTTCGACGTCGTGATGCCCACCGAGCTGGAGCCCGCGGACCTTCGCACCGTGAGCCAGCTTGTCACGATGCTAGAGCGTCTGCGGCAAGAGCAGCACGGCTCAGCGTGACTCCGGGCCCGTTCGCGCGCGAATGTTCACGCTCAGGAACTGTTAGAGACACAAGCCTTACGTCGTTGTATACTTGAGCCTTGAATGGAACATCGAGAGCGCGTTAGCACGCCCGGGAAGAAATACTTGCGATGGCTGGTCGGCCTGGCCGCCGGCGGGGCGCTCGTAGCGTTCCTTCTCGCTCCCTCGGCGCAAGCGCAGGAAACGCCCGTTCCCACGGACGCCACGGCGCAAGAAACACCCGTTCCCACCGATGAAGGAACGCCCGCGGACGCAACGCCGCCCTCCCAGGGTACCCCTACCGGCGTGCCGGAAACCGGCCTTCGCATCGAGATCGTTGCTGAGGAAGAGCCCGTCCCGAGCGGCGACCGCTTCGAGGTGCAGATCTTCGTCGACAACGTGGAGCACCTGAGCGCGTTCGACTTCGTGCTCCAGTACGATCCGGACCGGCTCCTGCCAGTCGCAGAAGGGGGCGAGGCCGTGGCCACGCCCAGCACCGACCCCGCTACTGAGGGCGAAGCGAACGTGCTTGGCGAGCTGGGCCAGTTCCTGGAGACCAGCCCTCGTGGAGAGTCCGCCACGTGTCAGGGCCCGTACACGCTGGCCGCCCAGCGAGGCAACGTGCTGGCGCTCTGCGCTTCGATCGCGCCGCCGGTGTGCCTTGGCGGGCCGGACGGCGCGTCCGGCAGCGGTATGGTGGGTACCGTCACATTCGAAGCGCGAGGCGGGGACATGACGACGCTGCGGCTTGTCAGCTCCAACCTCATCTCGGACGACGTACCGCCGCCGTGCGACCCGGACAGCGACAGCTTCATCCCGCAGCGCATCGCGCACACCACCTCAGAGGCGACCGTGTTGCTCAAGAGCAGCGAAGGCGGTATCTCGACGCTGCTGCTGATCGCGATCGTCGCCGTGGTGGTCGTGGTCGTCCTGGGCGGCGGCGGAGCGGCCTACTACTGGTACCAACGCCGCAGCGCCTCGCAAGGCTAGTACCAGGCGCTCCGCGCCGAAGCTCAGCCGAATCTGCCCCCCTTGACAGACCTGTCATTGTGTGGTTCAATAGCCGAGACTGGTGGCCTAGCGCTGTCTATCCCCGCCCCTCAGTGCTAAGCCTCGCATTGGACACCCCGCTGCTGCACTGCAACTGAGGGGAGCGACGCGTGGCTCAAGCCCGCTCG
>JBBDNH010000281.1:0-12847 GCA_040877745.1 Dehalococcoidia bacterium | reverse complement strand
GCGATCTACAGCGCCATGTGGGCCTTCCTGTTCGTCGGCGAGTCTCGCTACCACGTGCCGCTGCTGCCCGTGTTCGCGCTGCTGGCGGGCATCGGGCTGGCCGCCGTATCCCGGCGCCTCGCCCGGGGCGACTGAATCGCCGCCCGGCCTCCGACAAGCTATACTCTGCATCGACACGCGGGAAACTGAGGGCTGTATGTCGAAGGTTGGCGTCGTTCGAGTCGAGCGCTCGCGCATGGAGGCGCTCATCGACCGCCTCGGGCACGAGGACACGCCGCGCGTCTACACGGACCGCAACGTCCTCGTCCGGGAGCTATTCTGGCGCCGGCTCTCCTCGCTGCTCGCCCTCTCCGAAGCTCCAACCCGCGAGCGCGCGCTCGACTTCGGGGGTGGGAACGGCGTGCTCGCACCGACGCTCGCGCGCCTTTACGACGAGGTGGTGTGCGTCGACCTGCGCACAGAGATGGCCGAGGAGCTTCTTCGCAAGGACGGCGTCACGAACGTGACGGTGCGCGCGGGCGAGCTGAGGTCGCTGGCGCTTCCTGCCGACTCGTTCGACACGATCACCGCGGCCGACGTGCTGGAGCACATCGTTGATCTCGAATTGCTCGTCGCTGAGCTGCGACGGCTGCTCAAGCCCGGCGGCGAGCTGCTCGTGAGCGCGCCCTCGGAAAACCGCTTCTACGAGCTTGGCCGCCGCGTGTTCGGCTACACGAAGCCGGACGACCACTACCACAGCGCGATGTTCATCGAGGACGTGGTGTCGCGTCAGCTTCCGCTTGCGCGCCGGCGCTACTTCCCGTTCAATACGCCGCCGCTCGCCGTGTTTGAGCTGGCGCGTTTCGTGAAGGAGCCCTCGTGACGCGCAGCGACGTGCTGGTCATCGTCCCGGCGCACAACGAGGCCGAGGGGCTCGGCGGCGTGCTGGACGACCTGCGCGAACACGCTTCGGCGTACGACGTCGTCGTCGTCAACGACGGCTCGACCGACGCCACGGCCGAAGTCGCGCGCGCGGCCGGCGTCCCGGTGCTCGATCTCTGCTTCAACCTCGGCATCGGCGGCGCGGTGCAGGCCGGCTTCAAGTACGCGATCCAGAATGGCTACGCGGTCGCGGTGCAGATGGACGGCGACGGCCAGCACCCGGCCGACCAGATCGCCGCGTTGGTCGCGCCCGTCCGCGACGGTTCGTGCGAGATGAGCATTGGCTCCCGCTTCCTGGGCGGCGGCGACTACAACGGGAGCGTCTGGCGCAGGCTGGGCACGCGCTTCCTCTCGTGGGTCTGCGTCGTGGTCACCGGCCAGCGCATCACCGACGCCACGTCCGGCTTCCGCGGCTTCGGGCCGCGCGCGCTGCGCTACCTCGCTTCGTACTACCCGGCCGACTACCCGGAGCCGGAGGCGATCGTCCTGCTCAGCAGGCGCGGCCTGCCGATTCGCGAGGTCGCCGTGAGCATGCGGCCGCGCCGCGCCGGGCGCTCGTCCATCCGCGGCGCAGCCACGCTCTTCTACATGGCGAAGGTGAGCCTTGCGCTGCTGCTCGCCGTCTTCAAAGAGGGCCCGACCCGCCAGACCATCTAGGAGGTGCGCCCATGCGCCCGATCAACGTCCTGATCATCGTCGTCGCCGTGCTGATCGCGCTCACCGTCGTGCTCTACGTGCGACGCTGGCGGCTGAAGGAGCAGTACTCGCTGCTCTGGCTCGTCCTCGCCGTCACGATGGTCGTGCCCGCCGCGGCGCCCGGCCTGGTGGAGTGGTTCGCCGGCCGCCTCGACGTGTTCTACGCGCCGGCGCTCCTCTTCTTCTTCGCGCTCGCGTTCGTCGCCGTGATGCTCTTCCACTACTCGCTGGAGATCTCGCGCCTCTCCGACCAAAACCGGGAGCTGGCGCAGGAGCTCGGCCTGCTGCGCGCGCGCATCGACGCGCCCATGCTGCCGGCCGGCCCACCATCGCGGGAGGCGCGCGCCGCGCCCGATGGCTGACCGTCTGCTCGATGCGCCCGCAGTGCTGGGTGGGCGGCTCGCGTTGTCCGAGCGAGCGCTCGCGCTGGGCCGCGCGCTGCCATTCCTGGCGTTCGGCGCGGCGGCGCTCGCCGTGCTCTTCGTGCACCTGCCGGTGCTGCGCGACCACTACTTCTTCGGCGACGACTTCGTCCCGCTGGCCGACATCGCGTCGCGCAGCACGCCCGCGTACATCAAGGACCTGCTGCTCCTGCGCGACGAGACGCCGAACTGGCGCTTCCTCACCGGGCTCTTCTATCTCGGGGCGTACCGCGCGTTCGGGCTGAACGAACTCCCGTTCCTGCTCGCATCCCTGCTCGTCCACATCGGAACGGCAGGGCTGATCTTCTGGTTCGTGCGCCGGGCGCTCGATGCCGTCTGGCCGGCGTTCCTCGCCGCGTCGTTCTTCGGCCTGAGCGCGGCGCCGGCGCCGACGGTCGGGCAGGTGACCGCGTTCAACAACGTGCTCGGCGGCTTCCTGCTCATGCTCGCCGTCGTAGCGCTCGACGAAGGCCTGCGCCGCGACCGGGTCTTGCCGTGGCTTGCGGGCGCGACCGTTGCGTTCGGCGCGGCGCTCGCCGCGAACGAGTCGGTTGCCGTGCTCACGCCGGTCTTCCCCCTCCTGGCGCTCTGGCGGGCGTCTGAGTCCCGAGGATCGTGGCGCGATTCTCGTGAGCTAGCCAGGCTCGCCGTCGTATCGACGCCGTTCGTCGTCATCGGCGTGGCAGCGCTCGGCGCGCTGGGCGCCTGCGGCTGCACGAGCGCCGCCAGCGACGGCAACTTCGGCGTTGGCGCGCACCTGGTCGACAACCTCTGGATCTACCTCGGCAGGCTGCTCTACCCCGTCGGCATGGAGCCGCTGGGGAATGTAGGTACGGCGCACCTCGTGGCCGGCATCACCGTGGCCGCGATCGCGGTCGCTGCGCTCGCGCGCGGTCCGATGCTCGCGCGATTCGCCGTGATCTTCCTCGCGCTCGCGCTCGTGCCCTATCTGCCGCTCAAGCTCTGGTCGGCGCCGCGCTACGTCTACCTGGCGTCGATCCCGTTCTCGATCCTCGCCGCGGTTGCGTTCGCGGAGGTTGCGCGCTACGGGCGCAGGCTCACGCCGCTGCTGCCGGCAGCGCTCGCGGCCGTCGCGTTCGGCGTGCTCGCGCTCTATAGCTGGCAGACGTGGAGCCAGAACGAGAGTTACGCCGCCGAGACGAAGCCCTGGCGCTCGTTCGTCGCGGCGCTGCGGGAGACGTACCCGGAGCTGCCCGAGGGAAGCACCGTCTACGTCCTTGGCTCGGAGCTATCCGACCCGCTCCTGCAGTGCGTCGTGATGCCGGCGACGGGTGAGGTGCTCTGGGGCGGCGGCACGCGGCTGTTCACATTCCTGCCGGCCGACATCGCCGCCTACCGCGCCGCGCCGGGCGCGCCAGTCTTCGTGGCCAACGCCGCCAGCGACCGCCTTGCGCCGCTCACCGTGCCGGTCGCGTCGCAAGACGAGCTCGCCCGCAGCGATGTGCCGCTGCTGCCGCACGTCGCGCCCGGCGTCACGGGCAACCTCTGCCTGCCAGACGAGGCTCAAAGCTCGACCGTCCGCGAGCGCTGGGCTAGTATGGACTCGTTTACAGCCACAGGACGCTTCTAGGGAGGGTAACTCGATGAGCGGATCAAGCAAGGATGGCTGGCAGCGGCGCAAGGTCTCGCGCCGGGCGCTGCTAGGAGGCGCGGCCGGCGCGGCGGTCGGCGGCGCGGGACTTGTGCTGGCAGGCTGCGGCGACGACAGCCCGAGCGGCGCGGGCGCGGCGACGGCCACGCCCCAGGTCCCGTCCCTGATCGGGCCGGTCGACCAGCAGAAGCAACGCCGGCTGCGCACGGGGCTCACGGCGTGGGACCCGACGAAGACGTTCGACGGTTACACGATCTTCGCGCCCTTTCAGTCGACCACGGCCTACGCGATCGACATGATGGGTGAGGTCGTCAACACCTGGACGCTCTCCGACGCGCCGACCGAGCGTCAGATATTCTCCGTCTCGCTGCTGGACAACGGCAACCTGTTCGCGTGGCTGTACATGCCCGGCGCCGACGCGCCGCCCTTCGTGTTCAAGGGCGGGCTGCTGATGGAGGTCGATTGGGACGGCAACGTCGTCTGGGAGGTCGAAGACCCGGACCAGCACCACGACGCCCTGATGCTGCCGAACGGCAATCTGCTCGTCCTGCGCGCCGAGCCGCTTCCGGCTGGCTACGCGGAGCGCGTCTCCGGCGGACTTCCTCCGGCGTTCGGTGACCGGATGTGGACGGACTGGGTGGCCGAGATGACGCTCGATGGCGAGACCGTCTGGGAGTGGCACGCGTGGGAGCACATGGAACCCGAGGACTATCCGATCAACGGCGTCGACGGCCGCGACGAGTGGACGCACGCCAACGGCATCGCGCCGATGCCGGACGGCAACGTGGTGATCAGCTTCCGCAACATCGACACGCTGGGTGTGATCGACCGCGAGACCGGCGCGTTCACGAAGCTGCTCGGCGCGCCGCCGATCGCGCAGCAGCACCACCCGAGCGTCCTGGACAACGGGAACATCCTGCTCTTCGACAACGGCGCGCACCGCGCGGACAGCGCGCTCAGCTATTCGCGCGTGGTCGAGATCGACCCGGCGAACGGCGAGATCGTCTGGGAGTACCTGGACCAGAGCATCCTGAACTTCTTCAGCCCGCTCGTGTCCAGCGCGCAGCGGCTGCCCAACGGCAACACGCTGATCGCCGAGGGCAACTTCGGGCGCATCTTCGAGGTGACCTCGGAGGGCGAGGTCGTCTGGGAGTACGTCAGCTCCTACTTCATCCTGAATCCCGTGCTGGGCGAGGTGAACACTATCTTCCGCGCCGAGCGTCACCCTGCCGACGCGTTCCAGGGCGCGCCCGGCGCGTAGCGGCGAGGCCCGGCGTGCTCGCCTCGCTCAGTGGCTGGTCGCGAAAGCTCGCCCTCACCCCGCGACCGGCCTGGGAGCTGCGCTGGCTCTTCCTCATCCTCGTCCTGGCCGCGGCCCTGCGCATCGTCTGGGTGCTCTACGCCGCCCGAGAGCCGCAGGGCATCCACGATCCGATCTTCTATCATGGCTACGGGCGGAGTATCGCAGCCGGGATCGGCTACCAGTTGCCGGACGGCTACACGGCCTACTATCCAGTCGGCTACCCGGCCGCGCTCGGCGCCGTCTTCGCGCTCGTCACGCACACGCCCATCCCCGACAACCTGGAGCTCACCACAGGCTTCTTCCAGGTCGTCCTCGGTGTCGCGACGGTCGCGCTCGTCTACGAGGCCGGGCGCCGGATCTTCAGCCCGGGCGTCGGCCTGGTGGCCGGGCTCTGGGTCGCGCTCTTTCCGAACCTGATCTTCCACAGCGCGACGTTTCTCACGGAGACGCTCTTCAACTTCCTTGTCATGGCGGCCGTCGTCGTGCTGCTCTGGTCGAGCTGGAACGGACGCCGGCCGCACTGGGGACAGGTCGTCGCGTTCGGCGCGCTGGTCGGCCTCTCGGCGCTCGTCCGGCCGATCTCGCTGCTGTTCCTTCCGCTGCTGCCGGTCGCGTGGCTCGTCGCGGGCCACGGCTGGCGGCGGTCGTTCGGTTACACGGGCATCGCGCTTGCGGTGACGGCCGCGGTGATCCTGCCCTGGACCGTGCGCAACATCGTCGTCATGGACGCGCCGGTGATCATCTCGACCAACCTCGGCGACAACCTGTGCATGGGCCACTACGACGGCGCGCGCGGCCACTTCGCCCTGCCGGACGCCTGCTTCTCGGACGAGGCGTACGCCGGCCTCTCGCGCGAGGCGTTCGAGGTGGAGCGCAACGACGACAATACGAGCAAGGCCGTGCGCTACGCCGTCCGGCATCCCGTCGAGGAGCTGAAGCTGCTCTCGCGCAAGGCGTACTACACGTGGGAGCACGACCACGACGGCCTCTGGGCGGTCGAATCGTACGGCGACGACGCCTTCCTGCCGGCGCGCCTGCGCAGCGCGCTCGAGCGCACGGCCGACGTCTTCTTCTTCATCACCATCAGCCTGGGAGGGCTCGGGCTGGCGGGGTTCGTCCTGGCGCCGCGCGACGGCCGCAGGGTGTACTTCCTGCTCGCGCTGCTCGCGATGGCCGGCGTGCCGCTGGTCTTCTTCGGCGACGCGCGCTTCCACGTGCCCGCGACGCCGTTCCTGGCGGTCTCGGCCGCGTGGGCCGTCGTCGCCGCGAGCGACGTCCTACGGAGGCGCGGAGGTGTCGTAGAAGTTGCGGTGGGAGAACGTGCGCCGCCGCAGCAGGATGCTCTGGAGGATACCGAGGCAGATAAACAGCGTGATCAGTGAGCTGCCGCCCTGGCTGACGAACGGCAGCGGCAGACCGGTCACTGGCAACAGCCCGACGTTCACCCCGACGTTGATGAACGTCTGGAGCAGGATGAAGATCACGATCCCCGTCGCTAAGAGCCGGCCGAACAAGTCGCGCGACAGCTCCGCCACGCGCAGCCCGCGCCACAAGAGCACGATGAATAATGTGAACAGCACCAGGCCGCCCACGAATCCCAGCTCTTCGCCCAGGACGCTGAACACGTAGTCCGTCGAGGGCGTGCGCAGGTAATCGAGCTGCGTCTGGCCGCCCTCCGTCAGCCCCTTGCCGAACAGCCCGCCCGAGCCGATGCCGATCTGCGCCTGCAGCGACTGAAAGCCGGCGCCCAGCGGGTCGCTCTCCGGGTCGAGCCAGAGCGCGACGCGCTCGCGCTGGTACTCCGTCACGACGCCGACGAACGCGAACGGCACGCAGACCAGGCCGATGGCCAGCAGACCGAACACGTGCTGCCAGCGCGCGCCGGCGACGAGCACCATCCCCAGCCAGATCGCCGCAAAGATCACGGCCGAGCCGAGGTCGGGCGCGGCGAAAACGAGCGCTGTCGGCAGCGCGGCCATCGCGAGCGAAGCCAGGAACACGCGCAGGTTCCCGATCGAGTCCTGATGGTCGGAGAGGAACTTCGCCAGCGTGATGATCACGACCAGCTTCGCCACCTCCGACGGCTGCACCGGTGTGCCGGCGATGTCGATCCAGCGCCGGGACCCGTACGTCGCGTCGCCCGCGATGAGCACGAACGCCAGGACGGCCACGGCCGCAATGTAGAGGGCGAGGCTCAGCGTCCCGAGCACGCGGTAGTTCAGACGCGCCATGACGAGCGCCAGCGCGACGCCTGCGATGGCGAACGCCGTCTGTCGCACGACCGGGTGCGAGAAGTCCTCCACCGTCGGCTCGCCGAAGCGGCTCAGGTTGCCGCTGTAGATCAGCAGCGCGCCCAGGCCAACCAGCGCGAGCGCCGTGAGCATGATCACCGGGTCGAAGTCGCGCAGGCGCAGCATGCGGGCGTTCACGGCAGCGCTCCCGCTTCCACGTGGCGCTGACGGTCGAAGTAGTAATCGAAGATCTGCTTCGCCACAGGGCCGGCGTTCGTCGCGCCGACCCCCTGCTCCAGGAAGACGACGACGGCGATCTCCGGGTTGTCGTACGGCGCGTACGCGGTGTACCAGGCGTGGCTCTGCGGGTAGGTGCCGTCTGCTAGCGGCACGCCGAACTCGGCGGTTCCGGTCTTGGCCGCAATCGTGACGTAGCTGCTGGCGCCGGTGCGGGCAGGCCCGTACTCGGCGGCCTGGCGCAGCGCCTCGCGCATGACCGCCAGGTTCTGGCTGGAGATCGGCAGCTTGTTCGCCACCTCGCGCTCGATCGCCTGCAGGACGTTGCCCTGCTCGTCGACGATCTCGCTCACCACGTGCGGCACGAGCACGTCGCCGCCATTCGCGATGGCGGCCGCCACGCGCAGCAGCTGGAGCGGCGTCACGGTGAGAAATCCCTGGCCGATGCCGAAGTTGTACGTGTCGCCCAGTGTCCAGACCCCGCCCTCGCCGAAGGTCTCTTCCTTCCATGCCGCATCCGGTACGTTGCCGGCGGCCTCGCCCGGCAGGTCGATGCCGGTCGGCGCACCGAGCCCGTACTCGCGCGCATAGCGCGCCAGCCGGTCGACGCCGAGGCCGCGGAAGAGCTCCCGGCCGTTTTCGTAGTAGCCGCCGGAGAGGTAGTAGAAGTAGACGTCGGACGACATCGCCAGGCCGCGATAGAAGTTCATCGTGCCCAGCGCTGCCCAGTCGCGCATGATCCAGGTGCGGTCGGGGTTGTACTCATCCTCGACCGAGATCGAACCGTAGCTCGTGATCGTCGTGTCCGGCCCGGCGACGCCCTCCTGGAGGGCGGCGGTCCCGGTGACCTGCTTGAACGTGCTCCCCGGTGGGAACACCTCGGCGATCGCGTGGTTCACCATCGGTTTCGCGGGGTCGTCGAGCAGGCCGGGCAGCGCGTCCTGATCGACCGGTATGGTAAGCACGTTGTTGTCGTACGAAGGCAGCGAGACCATCGCCAGCAGCCCGCCCGTGCGCACGTCCATCACGATGGCGACCACGTTGAGCGAGTTACCCTGCGCGCCGCGGAGGATCTCCGTCACCTCGCGCTGCAGGTCAAGGTCGATCGTCAGCACCAGGTTGCCCGCCGCCCGCGGAGCGACCGAACGGATCGTCTCGATCTCCTCGCCCGCGGCGTCGATCTCGACCTGCCGGTAGCCCGCCGATCCGCGCAGCACAGACTCGTACGTGTACTCGACGCCGGCCTTGCCCAGCGTGTCGTTCAGCAGATAGCCGGCCGAACGCAGGTCGGCGTACTCCTCCTCGTCGATGCGGCCGACGAATCCCAGCATGTGCGAGATCAGGTCGGCCTGCGGGTAGTCGCGCACGGACTCGACCAGGACCTGCGCTCCGGGGAGGCCGGGCTGGCGTTGGCGCAGCACGAACGCCGTCTCCTCATCGATGTCGGCCTTAACGATGACCGGTGTGAACGGGTCATCGCTCTCACGCGCTTCGACGATGTCCGTGGCGATCTGCTGCGGCCCGACTCCAGTGACCTCCGAGAGCCCGGCCACGACGGCGAAGAAGCGGTCGTCCGGCACGTCGGCCGGCACGACGGCGGCCGAGAAGATCGGCAGGTTCTCCACGAGCTGCTCGCCGTTGCGGTCGTAGATCAACCCGCGGGCCGGCAGCTCCGGGATCGTGCGCAGGCGGTTCGATTCGGCGCGAGCGTCGTAGTCCTCGTGCTCCACGATCTGCATGCGCGCGAGCTGCAGGCCGAGCACGCCGAAGAGCACCACGATCAGGACCTTGAGGAGGAGGAAACGCCGCTGGGTGACGTCTTCGGGTCGCGCCTTCTCAGTGCGAGAGCGCCAGCGCCGGCCGTTGGGCGGGGAGTACTGCATATCCGTATGCGAAGTCCGAGCGCGTCCGTGCTTCGCGCGCTTTAGAACGCCGAGCGCCGCCGCAGGTCTACGCTCGCCAGGCGAATAGCCCCATACACGGGCAGGAGCAACAGCACGTTGGCGATCGCGGTCGGCACCAGGACGTCGAGCACGCTGGCGAGCCACTCAAGTTGCTCGCCCCTCACCGCCAAGGTTAGCAGAATGATGCCCTCGTAGACCAGCGTCGCGAGTACGGTGAGCACGACCGCCGTCAGCAGGTCGGACTCTACGAAGCGCCGCTCGCGGACGTCGGTCATCACGGTGAGCGGCGCCATCGCGAGCATGGCCAGCCCCAACGGCTGGCTATCCAGCAGCCCCTGCACGAAGCCCGCCACCGGGATCAGCACCAGCGACTCCCGGCGGCCGCGCGCGGCCATCCACGCGACGAGGATGACGAGCAGCAAGCTTGGCTGCACGCCGAAGATCGAAAACGCGGGCAGGATTGCGGTCTGCGCGACCGCGCCCACGAGCACGACGAACAGTCCCAGCGCGAGCGTCACGGCGCGCCCGGCTCCTGCGGCAGGAAGCTATCCAGCACGATTACGCGCTCCAGGCGCGCGAGGTCGGCCAGCGGCTGGACCTGCACCTCCTGAAAGAGTTCCTGCGCCGTCCGCTCCACCTGCACCACCTGGCCGATCAGCTCGCCCGCCGGATGGCGGCCGCCGACGCCGGACGTCAGGATGAAGTCGCCGGCCTTCACGTCGGCGGTCTCCTCGACGAACTCCATCGTCAAGGTGCCGTCCGCGGAGCCGACGACGACGCCCTGTACGCGGGACTCCTGTACCATGGCGCTCACGGCGCTCGTCTGGTCGGTGATGACCGTGACCCAGGCCGTGTGCTCCAGCACGCGCAAGACCGTGCCCACCAGGCTGCCCTGCTCCGTGAGCACGATCATGTCCTCGGCGATGCCGTCCGACTCGCCGCGGTTGATCGCGATGACGTCCTGGAGGTTGTTCGGCTCGCTCGCGACAACGTCCGCGGCCGTGAAGCTCTCGCCCTCGCGAACGCCGCGCAGGTTGATCAGCTGCTCCAGCTGCTGCAGGTCGCGGTCGGCCTCCCGCAGGCGGCTCAGTTCCGTGACCAGGCGCTCGTTTTCCTCGCGCAGCCCGCGGTTGTCGTTGGTGAGTCGATTGATGTCAGTGAGGTTGTTGACGAAGTCCGCCACGGGCCGGGTTGCGTCGCGCAGGCCGGATTCGATCGGCTGGGCGGTCGCCTGCACGGCGCCCTCCAGCGGGTCGAACACGGCGAAGCGGCTTCCCAGGAGAAAGAGCGCGCTTGCGAGGACGACGAAGCTCAACCAGGTGCGTGTGCGGACGTGCATCCTGCTCGTTCCTCTCTGCCGAACCGGCAGCCGCACACCGGAGGGTGCGTCCGGCGACGTGCTGGACGGATAGTACCGCTATGCTAGCGGGGCGGTTTGCGGCTGGCTAGAGCGGCCTGCACCTTCATGAGCATCTCCGCTTCTTCCAGCATCTCGCCCGTCCCGAACACGACGCTCGAGAGGGGCTGCTCCGCCACGTACACGGGAAACTTCGTTTCCTGCGCCAGCCGCCGGTCGAGGCCGCGCAGCAGCGCCCCGCCGCCCGCGAGCGCGATCCCGCGGTACATTAGGTCGGCCACCAGCTCCGGCGGCGTGATCTCGATCGTCGATCGCACCGCCTCCACGATCGCGCCGATCGACCCGGAGAGCGCGTCTCGCAGCTCGATCGTGCTCACATCGACCGACTTCGGTAGGCCGGTCGCGAGGTCGCGGCCGCGGATCTCGATCGACTGCTCCTCCTCCATGGGGAAGGCGGAACCGGCCTGGATCTTGATCTCCTCCGACATACGCTCGCCGATGAGCATGTTGTGCACCTGGCGGGCGTAGGCGATGATCTCCTGGTCCATTTCGTCGCCGGCGACGCGGATCGACGTGCTGACGACGATCCCGCCCAGCGCAATCACGGCTACTTCGGTCGTCCCTCCGCCGATGTCGACGATCATGCAGCCGTGCGGCTCCATGACCGGGAGGCCGGCGCCGATCGCGGCGGCCATCGGCTCCTCGACGAGGAAGGCCGCGCGCGCACCGGCGTTGAGCGCCGCATCGTGCACCGCGCGCTTCTCGACCTCGGTGACGCCGCTGGGGATGCCGATGACGACGCGCGGCCTGGGGATGCCCATCCCGAAGCGCTGGTGTACCGAGCGGATGAAGTAGTGGAGCATGCGCTCCGTGACCTCGAAGTCCGAGATCACGCCGTCCTTGAGCGGCCGCACAGCGATGATGTTCGCCGGTGTTCGGCCCACCATGCGCTTCGCCTCCGAACCGATGGCGAGGATCTTCTTGGAGACCTTGTCGATGGCGACCACGGACGGCTCGTCGATGACGATGCCGCGGCCACGCACCATGACGAGGGTGTTCGCGGTCCCCAGGTCGATGCCGACATCGTGCGAGAAGATGCCCAGGAGGGCATTGAGCGGATTGATCACGGCGCGTCCCTACGCTTCAGGAGGCTCCCACCAGTGTCTGTGCGCGAACGGATTATACCGGAGCCTGGCGCGAATGGGAAGGAGGTATCGCCACGCGCGGCTATTTGCGCTTAGGAAAGGTCCTCAGCCCTTTCCGAAGCGCCGCAGATCACGCCGCGCCGTGACGGCGCAACAGCGCCATCAGCTCGTCGTCGCTCATCACCGTCGTGCCGTACTTCTGCGCCTTCTCGAGCTTCGACCCCGGGCTCTCCCCGGCCACCAGCACGCCGGTCGACTTTGTGACGCTGGAGCTCGTCGCGCCGCCGAGCGAGCGGATGCGCGCCTCCGCGTCCGGTCGCGTCATCTCGCCCAACGTCCCGGTGATGACGAAGCTCTGACCGGCCAGCGGGCCTTCGCGGGCGGCCGGAGCATCGGCCTTCATCCGCACGCCGCCCTTGCGCAGCTTGTCGATCAGCCGGCGGTTCTGCTTGTCGCGGAAGTACTCGTGTACGCTCTCCGCGACCACCGGCCCGATCGTCGGGACCGCGGCGAGCTCCTCGACGCTCGCGCCGGCGATCGCCTCCATGCTGCCGAAGTGCTGCGCGAGCAACACCGCAGTCTCCGAGCCGACGTGCCGGATGCCGAGCGCGAACAGCACGCGCGAGAGCGAGCGCGTGCGGCTGCCGTCGATCGCGTCGATCACGTTCTGAGCGCTCTTCTCGGCCATGCGCTCGAGCCCGAGGAGGTCGTCCTTCTTGAGGAAGTAGATAGCGGCGAGGTCCTTGACCAACCCTTCGCGCAGCAGCGTCAGCGAGAGCTGCTCGCCCACGCCGTCGATGTCCATTGCTCCGCGCGAGACGAAGTGCGTGAGCAGGCGGAACAGCTGCGCCGGGCAGGCGCGGTTCGGGCAGTAGCGCATCACCTCGCCCTCCGGCCGCACGAGCTTGGTCTTGCAGGCCGGGCAGACGCGCGGCGGCCGGAAGCGCTTCTCCTTGCCGGTGCGCTTGCTCAGCACCGGCCCGGCGACCAGCGGGATCACGTCGCCGGCGCGCTGGACG
>JBBDNH010000280.1:0-12879 GCA_040877745.1 Dehalococcoidia bacterium | reverse complement strand
CACGAACCCCCCGGTCACGAACACCCCGACGTTCACGAACACGCCGGTTACAAACACGCCGACGTTCACGAACACGCCGGTCACGAACACGCCAACGAACACGAACACGGCGACGAACACGGCAACCAACACGCCGACGAATACGCCGACCAATACGGCGACGAACACGGCAACCAACACACCGACGGACATTGGCGGGACGCCTGCCGGCACGCCGCTGCCGACGCCCACGCCGGTCCCGACCTGGACGCCGCCACCGACGTGGACGCCGCCGCCGACGTGGACGCCGCCACCGACGTTCACGCAGCCGCCGACGTTCACGCCACCGCTGGTCCCGACGCCAACGCCGACCTCGACGTTCCTGCCGACGCCAACCGATGTCGGGCCGGCCACGAGCACGCCGGTGCCGTCATCGACGCCGACGGGCACGCCGCCCGACGTCCCCACGAGCACGCCGACGGACACACCGCCACCTGGCTTCACGCCGACGTCCGGCCTGACGCCGCTGCCGGGCGGCAACGTCTCGCCCGGCGCGTCGCCGCCGGCTCCGCCTTCGCCGGGCGCCCCGACCTCGGACGTCCTCGGCCTGCCGCCGACAGGTACCGGCGACACGCCGCCGCCGGGCTATCTGCTGCTGACCGTCCTGCTCGGCCTGCTGGCGATGCTGGTCTCGGTGCTGATTGTGCGTCCGCGCCCGCAGCCGGCGCTGGCGTACGTGGTGACCTCGGGCTTCGCGCCGGGCTGGCGCCGCACGGGCGGCGCACCACAGCCTGACCCCGTTGCGGAGGCGTTCGTCAGGGCGCGAAGGTTCGCGCGGCTGGCGTTCCCGCCGCCCAGCGCATTGCCGCGCATGACGCGCCCGCCGCGCAAGGACTAGTGCCGGGAGCGCGTTTGCCGCTGTCGGCGCGCTACCCTACAATCGACAGGAACATCATGGACATCACGGTTCGCGGCAAGCACCTGGACGTCCCCGAAGCCATCGAGGAACGGGCCCGGCAGAAGCTCGCCCGGCTCGAACACTACCTGCCCCTGCTCAAGGACGGCACCTGCGAAGTCGACCTGACGCACGAGAAGGCGAAGGAGCCCGACCGCCGCTTCATCGCTCACGTAACCGTAAGCGCGCACGGCGTGCACCTGCAGGCGCAGGAGCACGCCGGCCACCTGGAGGCGGCCGTCGACCAGGTGGCGCAGGTCCTGAGCCGCCAGGCGCGTCGCGAGAAAGACCGGCTCTACGCGCGCGGTCGCAGGGAGCCGAAGGAGGCCGCGGCTCAGATGGCGGAGGCGCCCGAAGAGCCCGAGACCCCGTCGAAGGTGGTGAAGGTGAAGCGCTTCGCCGTGAAGCCGATGACCGTCGCCGAGGCGCAGGAGCAGATCGAGGCGCTGGGCCACGCCTTCTTCGTCTTCCACCACGCCGATGCCGACCAGGTCGCCGTGCTCTACCGGCGAAACACAGGGGACTACGGCCTGATCGTGCCGGAGCTGCCATGATCATCACCGTCACCCTCAACCCGGCCGTCGACCACGCGCTCGACCTGGAGAAGCTGACCGTGGGCGACACGAACCGCGTCGTCGATAGCCGCATCGACCCCGGCGGCAAGGGGATCAACGTCTCGCGCGTGCTGCGCGAGCTGAGCCGCGAGAGCATGGCCTCGGGACTCGCGCCGGGGAGCCTCGGCCGCTTCGTCGAGCACTCGCTGCTGGAGCAGGGCATCCTCTGCGACTTCGTCCACACGCGCGGGCAGACGCGCACGAACCTGACCGTGGTGGACGAGAGCTCGCACGAGACCACGCTGCTGAGCTATCGCGGGCCGGAGATCGACCCCCGGCACATCCAGACGCTGGAAGTGCGCCTGCGGCGCTATATCTCGCCCGGCGATTGGCTCGTCGTCGCGGGCAGCATTCCGCCGCCGATCGAACCGGAGGCGTACGCGCGCCTGATCGAGCTCGGTCGCGAGCGCGGCGCGCACACCGTGCTGGACGCCGACGCCGATGCACTGGCAGCCGGTCTGCGCGGCCGGCCGGAGCTGGTGAAGTCGAATCACCACGAGGCAGAGCGGCTGCTCGGCCGCGAGCTTGACGACGACGGCGAGCTGCTCAAGGCGGCCGAAGAGATGCGCGGCCTGGGCGCCGGGAGCGCGGTGATCACGGCCGGCGGCAGGGGCGCCGTCGCGGTCACCGACGAAGGCACGTGGTGGGCGTTCCCGCCGGAGACCGCCGTCGTGAGCGCGGTCGGCGCCGGCGACGCGCTGCTGGCCGGCCTGCTCCTCAGGCTGGAGGACGGCGCCAGTATGGAGGAGGCGCTGCGCTTCGGCACCGCGGCGGGGGCCGCCGCCTGCCTCACGCCGGGCACGCAGCTCTGCCTGCGCGCCGACGTCGAGCGGATCGCGTCTGAAGTCCGCGTCGAACCCCGTGGCCGCGCTCCCGTGACCGCCCGCAGGACCTGATCCCGCACCTGGAGCCCCTTCGGTGTCTCATGCGCCCACGCTGATCGTCTTTCTCGGCGGGATGGGCGGCAGCCCCATCGAGGACCTGCTCGCCGAGTCGCTCGCTGAATCGGCGCTCGATCTCCTGGAAGAAGCGCTGGCGGCCGGCGCGTTCGACCGCGCGCTGCTCGTCGCGGACAGCGACAGGCTCGCTGCCCGGCTGCCCGCCGGTGTCGACCTCGACCTCGACCTCGACGCCGAGCCCTTCCACTTCGGGCGGCGTTTGGCCAACATTGTGCGCGAGCGCGACATCGAACGGCCGCTGTACGTCGGAGCGGGCGGCGTGCCGCTGCTGCGCGGCTCCGACCTCGCGGGCGTAGCGCGGCACCTGGGCGAGGCCGAGAACGTCGTGATCACGAACAACTACTTCTCGGCCGACCTGGTCGCGTTCACTCCCGGCAGCGCGATAGCGCGGATCGACCCTCCGGTGAACGACAACCTGCTGCCGCGCTTGCTGCACGACCAGGCCGGTCTGGCGAGCGCGCCTCTGCCGCGCAGCCCGGCGACGCAGTTCAACATCGATTCGCCGGGCGACCTGGCCATCCTGAAGGTCGCCGGAGGCGGCGGGCCGCACCTCACGGCGTTCGTCGAGCGCTTCGAGGCTGACCTCGCGCCGCTTGAGCGGCTCTCGCGCTGCTTCGTCGATGCGCAGGCCGAGGTGCTGCTCGCGGGCCGCGTGGGCAGCCAGGTCTGGCCCTACCTGGAGTCCGAGACGGCCTGCCGCCTGCGCGTCTACTCCGAGGAGCGCGGCATGCAGGCTGCCGGACGTGCGGACTCCGGCGAAGCGCGTTCGCTCCTCGCCTTCCACCTGCTGGACGCCGGACCGCGCCGCTTCTTCGACGAGCTGGGAGAGCTGGCGGACGCCGCCTGCATCGACACGCGGCCGCTCCTCGCCCACCTCGGCTGGCCGGCCTCCCGCGCCGACCGCTTCTGGTCCGACCTCGGCTGCCCGGAGCGCATCGAGGAGCCGCGCCTGCGCGAGTTCACGGAGGCGTCGCGCGCGGCGCCGATGCCGGTGGTGCTGGGGGGCCATTCACTCGTCGCGGGCGGGCTGATGCTGCTGAACGAGGCGGCCTGGCAAGACGAGGACAAGCGCAAGCTGGACGCCGAGCGACCGAATTGACCCTGTTCGGGGCGGCGGCTACGATGGTCGCAAGGTCGGAGTGACGTATGGACTCCGGTAGGCCCGCCGTACTCGACGCGTCCGCGCGGCCGCTTGGGCCGGGCGTCGCGCAGGCGCTGCAGGGCGCCCGGACGTGGCTGCTGGCGTACTGGGAGCTGGCGCCGCTGATGGCGCTGGCGCTGGCGCTGACGCTGGTCTACCTACAATCCGCGGACGTCCTCGGCCTCCCCTTCGACGACAGCTACATCACGCTCCAGTTCGCGCGCAACCTTGCCGGCCACGGCTTCCTCACCTTCGACGGCGACACAGCGTCCGCGGGCGCGACGAGCCTGCTCCACGTCGCGATCCTGGCGCTGCCGATCAAGCTCGGCGCCGACCCGGTCAAGGCGAGCGTGGGCGCGGGCATCGTGCTCCACATGGCATTGGTACCGGCGGTCTACTGGCTGGCGTGGTCGGTCTTCCGCGACCGCTGGACGTCGATCGTCGCGGCTGGTTCGGTGAGCATCATCGGATATCTCGCCTTCGACGCGCTGAATGGCATGGAGACGACGCTCTTCCTGGTCGTGAGCACCTGCGCGTGCGCCGCATTCCTCTCTGCCAAGGAGGATCGCGCGATGCTGCTCGCGGGTGTGCTGGCCGCGCTCGCGGTGCTCAGCCGGCCGGAGGGCGTGCTGGTGCTCGGCGCGATGGCGCTCTACTACGCGATCGATCCCGATCGCGAGCTGCCGCTGCTGTCGACGGCCCATGCGCGCCGGCTGGCCGCGCTGTGCGGCCCGAGCGCCGCGCTGCTGATCGGCCTCGCCGTGTTCTACGGCGTCACGACGGGCTCGGTGACGCCGGGCGCGGCCACGGCCAAGCTCTTCTTCTTCCGCGAGTTCGACCTGCCGCTCCAGACAAAGTTCAGCATGACGCAGGCTGGCGTCGGCAACTTCATCGCGCCCATTCTGCCGTGGCTGGCGCTGGCCGCGTTCGGCGTGCGGCGCCGCGAAGCGCTGCTCTTCGCAGTGTTCTGGGCCGCGTTCGTCATCATGTACTACGCGCTCTTCCCCGGCGGCCTCACGCACTACTGGTACCGCTACCAGCACGTCTTCCTGCCGGCCATCGCGGTCTTCGCGGCAGGCGGGCTCGTATCGCTCGTCCGTGGACGGACCTTCCGGGTCTGGGACGCGCTGGCGGGCGGACTGGTGGGCGTCGTGCTGCTGGGTGCCGTGCTGTTCCAGTACGAGAGCTTCCGCGACAACTACGTGCACGAGGTCGCCCTGAACGAAGGGCGGCAGGTCGGCCTGGCGCTCTTCCTGCGCGACACGATGGCGCCCGGCGAAACGGTGGCGACGCACGACATCGGTACGATCGGCTACTTCTCCGAACGCGAGGTGCTCGACCTCGTGGGCCTCGTGAACCCGGACGTCGTCGACTACCACGACGGCCGGCGGCTCTGGCAGTACATCGACCAGGAAAGGCCCGAATACCTCGTGGTGTTCCCGTCCTGGGACGACTTCTTCCTGAAGCTGGGCGTGGCGGAAGCGCCGCAGGTGTTCGAGGAGCTGCGCGTGTTCCCCGGTGGCTTCGAGCCGCTGGTGGTCTATCGCGTGCACTACTAGGCGGCCGCCCCTACGAGCCCGCCGGCGCGAAGTACACGATGCTATCGGTGCCCATCTCCGCGATGTAGAGCGCGCCGTCCGGCCCAACGGCGACATCGATCGGGCGATCGAGCGGGTCCGGCAGCAGCTGCGAGATCGAGACGACGTTCGTGCCGTCGTCGCCGAGGACCACGCGCCAGACGTGTCCCTGCGCCCACTCCACGTAGACAAGGTCGCCGCGCATGCGCCCGTCGAACGCGTCCGCCATATACTCGGCCATCCCGTCGGCGGAGACGAAATAGCCCAGCGTGGCCAGCGGCGGCGTGGTCGGGCCGGCGGGGTCGTCCGAAGGGCGGTAGAAGCACTGGCGTTCGTCGGCCCGGCCGCGGTTGCGGTTCGGATGGCCGTAGTACCGGCCCTCCAGGACCAGGTTGAGCTCGTCCGGGCCGTCCGGCCCCGCGTCGTCGCTGCCGCAGCCGGTCGAGCGCTTGCCGTCGGCGGCGTTCGAGCCGTTGTCCGTGGCGTAGATCCAGCCGTTCGAGTGTACGACCAGGTCGTACGCGTTGCGCAGGCCGGCCGCATAGACGCGCACGTCGCCGCCGATCTGGGCGACCTCGCTCGAAGCCTCGTTCGGAGGCTCGTAGGTAATGACGCCGTCAAACGATGGCTCCGTTAGGTCGGCGATCAGGACAGCGCTGGAGAGCGGCGTCTCCGGCCGCGAGTGGCGGTCGCTCGGGATGCCGGCGTTCGTCGTGCCGCCCTGGGCGATGTAGAGGCGGCCGTCCGCGTCGAACGCGATCCCGTTCGTGCCGTGCTCGTCCGCGGATACAGGCAGGCCCGTGACGATATCGACCGGCTCGAAGCCGGGCCCGACCAGCTTTGATACCTTGCCGGCGTAGGGAGCGCCCTGGTCGCCGCTGTAGAGCGTGGTGTGAGAGACGTACAGCGTGACGGGATCCACGGGGTCCGCCGGGTTGAAGGCGATGCCCAGCACATCGCCCAGCAGCTCGCCCACAGCGACGGTCTCTGCCGCGACGACGCTCCGGCCATCGAGCGTGAGCGCGACAATCTTGCCGTCGAGCTGGCCCAGATACAGTCGGCCGTCCGGCCCGAAGGCGAGCGTGGTGGGCTGTTCGATTGATGCTGAGGGCTCGGACCAGCTCAGGACGCCCCGCTCGAATTGGATCGTCTCGTCCGGGACCGCGAGGTGCGAAGGGCTGTGGTTGCCCGGCGTGCCGAGCGGCAGCGGCTGCAGCACCGGCCCCGGGCTCGCGTCCGCGGTCGGAAAGGCGGGCGTGTCGGCGCCGCCCCCACAGGCGACGGCAGCCGTCGATACGAGCAGGACGAGGCAGAGGCCGAGGATATGCCGGGTCATCGAGCGTCAACGTAAACGAGGGGGGCAGATCGATCAAGCTGGGGGCCTCCCACCGCGGACTGAAGTCCGCGGCATGGTCGCGGTAGGATCATGCCGCGGCTTGCAAGCTGCGGCCCGTTCGCCAGCCAGCGTTGACACGCCGTTCGGGGCTCGGCTAGGGTGAGATCGTAAGGAGGAGCGGAGCATGCTCGAGGTTCAGGCGAAGCTGGCGTTGCGAGAGAGCGACCCGGAGATCTACCGGCTGATCGAGGAAGAAGAGCGCTACCAGCAGGAGTCGGTGCGCCTGATCCCATCGGAGAACTACGTCTCGCAGGCGGTGCTGGAGGCGAGCGGCTCGGTGCTCACCAACAAGTACTCGGAAGGGTACCCCGGCAAGCGCTACTACGAAGGCCAACGCTACATCGACGAGCTGGAGACGCTGGTGCAGGAGCGCGCCAAGTCGCTCTTCGGCGTCGAGCACGCAAACGTGCAGCCGTACTCCGGGTCGCCGGCGAACCAGGCGGTCTACTACGCACTGCTGGAGCCCGGCGACAAGATCATGGGGATGAGCCTGCCGCACGGCGGCCACCTCACCCACGGCTGGAACGTCAACTTCTCCGCGCGCTTCTACACGGCCGTCCAGTACGAGGTCGACCCCGGAACGCAGCGCATCGACTACGACAAGGTGCGCGACCTGGCGCGCAAGGAGCGCCCGAAGATCCTCGTCGCAGGCGCGACGGCGTACCCGCGCGAGTTCGACTTCCAGACGCTGGGCGAGATCGCGCGCGAAGTCGACGCCTACTTCCTCGCCGACGTCTCGCACATCGCCGGGCTCATCGTCGCCGGCGTGCACCCGGACCCGGCGCCCCACGCGGACGCCGTCACCACGACGACGCACAAGACGCTGCGCGGGCCGCGCGGCGCCATGATCTTGTGCCGCGAAGCGCACGCCGCCGCCATCGACCGGGCGGTGTTCCCGGCGCTCCAGGGCGGCCCGCACAACCACACGACGGCGGCGATCGGCGTCGCGCTGCGCGAGGCCGCGACGGACGCCTTCCGCGAGTACGGCCGGCAGATCGTGAGCAACGCGAAGGCGCTCGCGGGCGAGTTGCTCGAACGCGGCTTCAGCCTCGTCTCGGGCGGCACGGACAACCATCTGATCCTCATCGACCTGACGAACAAGGGCGTCTTCGGCAAGAAGGCGGCGAAGGCGCTCGACCGCGCGGGCATCGTCTGCAACTACAACACGGTCCCGTTCGACCCGCGCAAGCCGTTCAGCCCCAGCGGCATCCGCATCGGCACGCCGGCGGTCACGTCGCGCGGCATGGGCGAGTCCGAGATGCGCCAGATCGCGATCTGGATGGACGAGGTCGTCGCCGCGCCGGAGGACGAGGCCTTGAGCGAGCGCGTGCGGAACGAAGTACGCGAGTTGTGCGCGGGTTTCCCTGCGCCAGGAGTCCCGCTGCGGTAGCGGTTGACGGCGCGGCGAAGCCACGTCTATACTGAACCGCTGGTAACCAGCCACACCGAACCCGGTGGTAGAGCCGGGTCGTTTTGCTTTGTGCCTGAGGAGGCCAATTGCGACGCTACGAACTGACCGTTATCATAACCCCCGACGTGGCCGAGGACGATCTGCCGGATGCGATCGACCGGCTCGTCAAGCGTCCTGTCGAGAGCGGCGGCGGTGAGATGCAGGGCGTCGACGTCTGGGGCCGTCGCAGGCTCGCGTACCCTATCCAGCGCCACCTGGAGGGGAACTATGTGCTGACGCAACTCCAACTTGATCCGCAACAGACGACAGAGCTAGAGAGAGGACTCCAGATCTCGGAGGAAGTGATCCGGCACCTGCTGGTGCGCCTGGAGGAGGAGCAGCCGGCGTAGTGTTGGGTCAGCGAAGGGAGTTGGTCGAATGGCGGGGCTAAACAAGGTCATGCTCATCGGTAACCTCGGGGCGGACCCGGAGATGCGCTACACCGCGAACGGCAACGCGGTCACCACCTTCAACGTCGCTGTGAACCGGAACTACACCGGCCCGGACGGCGAGCGCAAGGAGGAGACCGAATGGTTCACCGTGGTGACGTGGAACAAGCTCGCGGAAACGTGTAGCCAGTTCTTGCAGAAGGGACGGCGCGCCTACGTCGAAGGGCGGCTGCAGACCCGGTCCTGGGAAGGCCAGGACGGCCAGAAACGCTACAAGACCGAAGTCGTCGCGAACACCGTGCTGTTCCTCGACCGCGCGCAGGCGGCGCCGATGAACGACGACATGGGGGCGCAGGAGTCCGTGGAGATGCCCGTTGAGAACATGCAATAGCGCTGGAGCATCGATGTGAGTCCGGACGAAGAAGAGCAGACCGAAGACACCACCGCCGGCGAGCCCGCCGCTGAGGCCGAGCGACCGGTCGCGGAAGCGCCTGCCGTCGTTGAGGCCGAACAGCCGGTAGCGGAAGCGCCCGTCGCTGAGGCCGAACAGCCTGCTGCGGAAGCGCCCGTCGCTGAGGCCGAACAGCCTGCTGCGGAAGCGCCCGCTGTTCCGAGTGCACCGGCGGTGCGTCCGTCCGGCGGTGATGGAGGTATCGCGAGCCCGGCCCCCCGCCGCCCTGCCCCCCGCTCTGGCGGCGACCGCGACGAACGGTCGGACGACGCGCGCGGCGGCGACCGCCGTCGCAGGTTCGGGCGACGCCGCGTCTGCACCTTCTGCGTCGACCAGGTGAAGGCGATCGACTACAAGGACGCGGGCAAGCTGCGACGCTACATCTCGGACCGCGGCCGCATCGAGGCGCGCCGGCGCACCGGCACCTGCGCGAAGCACCAGCGCTGGCTGGCCACCGCGCTCAAGCGCGCGCGGCATCTGGCCTTGCTGCCCTACAGCCCCGAGCACATCCGGCTCAGCGGGCAGCAATTCTCGTCGCGCCGGTGACAAAGGCTGCACGGCAGCCACGCGGACGAGGGCGGCACGCCCTCGTTGTGTCTCTGCAGGGTTGACCATGGCGAGACCAGACAAGGACCGCGAGCAAGAACAGCAGGATACGCCCAAGTCGCGGCGCTCACAGCGACGGGCGGCGGTGCGCGCCTCCGAGCGCGCGGCGCGCGCGGCGCGACACGCCGAACCCGAAGACTGGAACCGGCGCCTGATCATCGGCTCCATCGTGGCGGCCATCATCGTTGCGTTCGGATTCATCGGCTTCGGCTGGTATCAGACGCAGATCAAGCCCCTGGGTAAGACCGTCCTGCGCGTGAACGAGACCACGATCAGCCTCGGTCACCTGGAGCGGCGCATGGAGCTGGAGCGGGAACGCAACTTCATCTTCTCCGGCACCAATCAGAACCTGCTCCAGCTGCCAGAGCTCGTCATCGACCAGCTAGAGGCCGGGATCGTGCTGCTGGACGGCCTCTCCGAGCTCGGCCTGAGCGTGACCGACGAAGATGTTGCGGCCGAGGTGCGGTCGCGGGGCGGCCTTGCGGACGAGGTGGAGGCCAGCATATACGCCGACGAGCTGCGCCAGCAGGTGGAGGACAGCGGCCTAAAGGCCGGCGAATACGAGCTGCTGCTCCGCACCGAGATCGCGCAGGACAAGGCTCAGGCCTACTTCGTCTACGTTGGCCCGCAGTCTGAGGAGCAGGCGCGCGGCCAGGTGATGGCGCTGCGCGACCGCGTGCAGGCCGATGAGGTGCTGCAGCGGCTGGAGAGCGGCGAGGACTTCCTGGCCGTGGGCGAGGAGCTTGCGCTCAACCCGGAGAATCTGGAGATCGACTGGACGCCTCGCGGCGGAACCTCGACGATCATCGAAGACGTGGAGGAGTTCCTCTTCTCTGCCGAGGAGGGCGAGTTGAGCGAGGTCTTTGAGCTGGGGGAGACGTTCTACGTGGCGCAGCTGCTGGAACGGGACCCGGACCGCGAACTGGGCGAGGACCAGCGCACGGCCGTCGGCAGCCGCGAGCTGGACACGTGGGTGCGCGACCTGCGGGAGTCGTACAACGAACAAGGCCTGGTTGAGCGCAATTTCGACGAGGACGACGCCATCCGGGCGCTCGACGACATCCTCTAGCGAAACGCGTAGCTGGTAGGACCCACATGGTAAACGAATCAGCGACAGACACGCCGACGGCCGGCACGATTGCCTGGGCGCAGGACCAGCTGTACCAGTTGAAGGCGCGCGTCGCCCAGCTCGAACAGCAGTTGGAGCAGGTCCATTCCTCGAACGTGTCGGCCGGCGACACGCTGCGCACGGTGGAGACCTCGCTGGCGGAGACGGGCCAGCGCGCATCCCAGGTGCCGCGCATGCAGGAGGAGCTGAACCAGGCCATCGCGCTCATCGTCCAGCTGCAGGACCACCAGGCCGAGCAGAAGGAGCGCCTGGATGCGCTCAGCCGCCACAAGAACGTCGAGGAAGAACGCGACCAGCAGGACTGGAGCGAGGTGGCCAGGCGCACCGAGCACCTCGAACGGCAGGTGGCCGCCTGGCTGGACCGCCAGGCCGGCGTCGACGAGGTCGGACGCCGCTTCCAGGAAGGCCTTTCGCTGGTGCGCCAGCAGATCGAGCAGATCGACCAGCGGCTGGAGAGCGCGGAGAGCCGCGCCGCCCGCAGCCTCGAGGGCGCCAATCGAGCGGAGCACACGCTCACGCAGGTGGAAGCCAAGCTGCTGGACCTCGAGCGCGAAGAAGAAGCGATGACGGAGCGCGCGCGTGTGACGGCGGACGTCGTGCACCGGCTGGAGACGACGCTCAACCAGAACCTGGAAGAGCTGAGCCGGATGGAGCTGCTCGCGGAGCGCATCGAGCTCCACCGCGCGGAGCGCCAGCGGCTCGAGGACCGCGCGCTCCGGCTGGAGGAGGAGATGGCGGCGCTCCAGGGCCGCGCCGAGGAAGGCGACCACGATCGTAGCAAGCTGAGCGGCCAGGCCCAGGGCCTCACCTCCCGGCTCGACTCTCTGCAGGAGAAGGTCGACGAGCAGCGGACGCTCCTCGTCGAGCAGATCCGCAAGCTGACGGGCACCCAGGATCGAACGAAGCGCCGCCAGATCCAGGAGCTGGAGCGCGAGCTACGCGAGATGAAGCAGTATGTCGCCGACCTCACCAAAGAGTAGGCCGGCGGCCTCGGACCGCCCGCTCGGCGTCCTCCAGCACTACCGCGAGCTCCTCCCGGTCACCGACAAGACGCCGCTCATCACCCTGGGCGAGGGCAACACACCGCTCGTCCGCTCCGTGAGCATCGAACGCGACGCCGGCTGCGAGGCGCTCTACTTCAAGCTGGAGAGTTGCAACCCAAGCGGCTCGTTTAAGGACCGCGGCATGGTCGTCGCCGTCGCGAAGGCCGTGGAGAACGGCGACCACGCGGTCCTCTGCGCCTCCACCGGCAACACGAGCGCCTCGGCTGCCGCATACGCCGCGCGCTGCGGGCTGGACGCCTACGTCCTGGTGCCGCACGGCCGGGTCGCGGAGGGGAAGCTGGCGCAGGCCGTGGCCCACAACGCGCGCATCATCGCGGTGGAGGGCAGCTTCGACGACGCGCTCCGTCTGGCGCGCGAGATCACGGAGCGCCACCAGATCGCGCTCGTGAACTCGGTCAACCCGCACCGCATCGAAGGCCAGAAGACCGCCGCGTTCGAGATCGTCGATGAGCTGGAGGACGCGCCCGATGTCCTCTGCCTGCCCGTGGGCAACGCGGGCAACATCACGGCGTACTGGCGCGGCTTCGTCGAGTACTACCAGCGCGAGGAGTCGGCCAAGAAGCCTCTCATGTGGGGCTTCCAGGCCGCCGGCGCCGCGCCGCTCGTGCTCGGCCATCCGGTGGACGACCCGCAGACGGTCGCCTCGGCCATCCGTATCGGTAATCCGGCGAGCTGGGACGGCGCGATCGCCGCGCGAGACGAGTCGGGTGGCACGATCGCAGCGGTGACCGACGAGGAGATCCTGAGCGCGTATCGCCGCCTGGCGCAGGAAGAGGGTATCTTCTGCGAGCCGGTTTCCGGCGCGTCGGTCGCCGGCCTGCTGAAGCAGGTGCGCGAGGGCGCAGGCCTGACGGGCAAGACCGTCGTCTGCATCATCACCGGCAGCGGTCTCAAGGACCCGGAGCGCGCCATGGCGGAGTTCGCGCCGGACCTGCGCAGCGTGCCGCCGGAGCTCTCCGCGGTCGAACGCGCGATGGGGCTCGGCTAAGGAGGAGGAGTACGATGTCCGACTGGCCGCGCCCGGTGGTTGCCTTCCAGATCCACGCGAAGGACAGGGCGAAGCAAGCAGCGTTCTACGGTGAGATGTTCGAATGGGACATCACGCCGCGGGACGGCATGCCCATCCTGACGATCCCGCCGGGCAAGGGCCCGCCTGTGGACGCCCTCGG
>JBBDNH010000279.1:0-12940 GCA_040877745.1 Dehalococcoidia bacterium | reverse complement strand
CCTGCGCCATCGCGTCGATAGCTTCTGACGC
The DNA here is from genome assembly GCA_040877745.1 of Dehalococcoidia bacterium. GTDB lineage: Bacteria > Chloroflexota > Dehalococcoidia > DSTF01 > RBG-16-68-14 > JBBDNH01. Next base: position 12,909 of record JBBDNH010000279.1, on the reverse strand, counting down.
GATGAGCGTGATCTCCTTACCAGGGTCCTCCCAGGCCTCACCCTGCGCTCTGCAATAGCGGTCGCCCTCGAGGCCGCGGCCCGAGATCGCGCGCACCTCGTCGACGAGACGCGTGGCGTCGCTCTCGCCGGGAGCGATGCTGATCGATACGACGCTACCTTGCCACATAGCCGGCTCCTATCGCTGAGCGCGTGTGCGGATTACCTAAGTAAGCAGAGTATAAATTCCCCGCTCTGGGGACACAAGGCAGCGCCGCCCATCGCTGAGCGGCGCTGCTCCGATCTGTTTCGATAGAGGTGCGCTACGCCTTCACGCGCCTCCAGGCGAGCACCGAGACGCCTGCGAGCGCGGCCGCGCTGCCCGCGACGATGAACCAGGCGAGCGAGCCGCCGTCGCCTGACTGCGCCGGAAGGTCGAGCGATATGCCGCCGACAGGCGCCGGCGCCTGCAGCACCTGGCCGCGGATCTCGCCGACCGGGCACTTGGCCGTGTGGATGTTGACATACCAGAGGCCGGCAAGCAGGTCCGCCTCCTGGGTGTCGTCGATGAACGCGCTGCCGACGCTGGGCGGCGTCAGGTCACCGATGCCGACCTGGATCACCGCGTTCACGCCGGGGCCCGCCGGGCCGTGGAAGTGGGCGTCGATTGCCGCGCCCGATAGGTCCTGCCACGTGAGTGTCCAGTTGATTTCGTTGGTGACATCGTCCAGCGTCACCTGTCCGCTGCCCGTACCGGCCGAGCCTTGCAGGCAGACGTTCTCCGACTGCGGGCCGTCCATGTCCACGACGAACTTGATCTCGTCTGCACTCGCAGGGCCGGACGATAGCGCGAGCGCCATGGCGGCGACCGCAAGCAGGGCCAGGACCTGGGCGGCGATGAGCGTAACGAACTTCATGTGGACACCTCCTCCGGCTGTGCGCTGTGCTCCCCGGCAGCGAAGCCCGGTGCCATCGGCGGGACAGTGTGCCCGGCGCGCGGACACTACGGCACGGGGCTGCGAAGCAACCCTTGCGAGGCTCTTGCGGGGGGAGTGCCAGGCGAGGAGTCTTCAGGCCACCAGTCGGGGTCTAGTATACGGACTGGGCAGCGCTTGTCAAGCGGCGGCGCTGGAGAATGTCCAGCGAAACGCGATGCGGCCTCCACGAGTATAATGCCTGCGAGATGCTCCAAGTTCTCCCTCACCGAGCGTTCATCGAGCCTCACGCGAGGGTCTCCCGCATCCAGGCGCAGGCGGGCGAAACGTCGGCCACGCTGCGCATCGATGGGCTGCTGTGCAGCCTCTGTGCGGCGAACGTACGAGGCCGGCTGGAGCGCATCGGCGGCGTTCGCGCTGCATCGGTCGACCTCGGCCGCGGCGAGGCGCTGGTGTCGTACGACGCGGAGCGCGTGGCGCCGGGCGCGCTCATCGATGCTATCGACCGGGCCGTGGTCCTGCGACCGCTGCGCCGGCTGCTGGCGAAGCTGGGAGGACAAGTCGCATGAAGGTCGGCGCGCACGTCAGCGGCCATGGCGACCTCGCGAACCGCTTCGACCACGCGGTCGAGCTTGGCGCGGAGGCGATCCAGATCTTCGGCGCGCCGCCCCAGACCTGGAACCGGCGCAAGATCCGCCCCGAGGAGTGCGACGGCTTCCGCGCGCGCATGAAGGAGACCGGCATCGAGCCGGTCTTCATCCATGGCGTCTACTTGATCAACCTTGCAACCGAGAAGCCGGACCAGCTCGAGAAGTCGAAGGCCGCGCTGCGGGGCGACCTCGACCTCGCCTCGGCCATCGGCGCGCGGGGCGTGATCTTCCACGTCGGCTCGCACAAGGGCGCCGGGTTCCAGAAGGTACTGCCGCAGATCGCCAGGGCGCTGAGCGACGTGCTGGCCGAGACGCCGGACGACGCCTGGATCGTGCTCGAGAACAACGCCGGCCAGGGCGGCGGGGTCGGGTCGAAGTTCGAGGAGCTGGGCGCGATCATGGCGAAGGTGAAGAGTCCGCGGCTGAAGGTCTGCCTCGATACCCAGCACGCCTACGCCTCCGGCTACGATCTCGCCAACGCGGACGGCGTCGAGAAGGCGATGCAGGAGTTCGAACGCGAGGTGGGCGTCGAAAACCTGGTCGCCGTCCACGCGAACGACTCCAAGATCGAGCTCGGAAAGGGCGTCGACCGGCACGAGAACATCGGCAAGGGGCACATTGGCCGGAAGGGCTTCGAGGCGATCATGGCGCACAAGGCCTTCCAGAACGTGCCCTTCCTGCTGGAGGTGCCGGGCGAAGGCGAAGGTCCTGATAAGCCGAACGTCGACCTGCTCAAACGCATCCGCAAGAAGGCCGGCGGCGACCCGTAGCCCACGATGAAGCCGCAGCAGGTCTTCGTCGCCTACGACGGCGTCGGTGCGCCGGAGGAGGCCAACTACTGCCTCGTCTGCGGCAGCTCGCTCGTCGATAGCCAGCACGGCGGTCGCATGCGCCGCGGATGCGAGTCATGCGGCTACATCCGCTATCGCAACGTTGCCGGCGGCGTTTCCATGCTCGTCGTCGAGGACAGGCGCGTGCTTCTCTGCCGGCGACGAGCGAACGTGTTCCAGGGCGGCAAGTGGTGCTTGCCCTGCGGCTACATCGAGTACGACGAGGACTTTCTGACCGCGGCGATGCGGGAGACGGAGGAGGAGACCGGCCTGCGCGTCGAGGTCGTCTCGATCCTCAGCGTCTGTTCCAACTTCCTGTCGCCGGACGTGCACACGCTTGTCGCGGTGCTGCTGGCGCGCAAGACAGGCGGCGAAGAGCGTCCCGGTAATGATGAGATCGATGCGCTGCGGTGGTGTTCGCCGGACGAGCCGCTGCCGCCGATGGCCTTCGCCTCGGACGAGCACATCATCGCCCGCTACTTCGCGACGCGGTTCGAGGGTGCGCCCGTGCAGAAGATGAGCTAGCGGCCGGCGGCGTTGGCCTCGCCCTCGGGGAGCGCGCGGACACCGTAGCGCTCCTCCAGCAATCGCGCGAAGGCCTCGGCCGCGCTACTGAGCGGGCGTCCACGCCGGTAGATGAGCGCAATCTCGCGCTTCGGCATCACCATGCCGGCCACCGCGACCTCGCAGAGCTTACCTTGAGCCAGGGCATCCTCGACGGCGACCTTCGGGAGCATGGCGATGCCCAGACCCGCCTCGACCATCTTCTTCGTCGCCTCCATGTTGTCGAGCTCCATCGTCGGCGAAACGAGCGCGCCGGCCTCGCGCAGGGCGTTGTGGACGAGCGTGTAGTAACCCGAGCCCCGGTTGAACATGATCAGCCGGCGCTGGCTGACCTCCTGCACGGTCACGGAGCCCCGGCCGGTAAAAGCATGTTCCGGGCTCACGACGAGCACCACTTCGTCCTGGTACAGCGGCACGGTGACCACATCGGGATGGGTAATCGCGCGCTCCAGGCCCATCTGCACCTCATCCGACAGCACCATCTGCGCGATCTGGTCGGAGTACTCGGTGCGCACCGAGACCTCCAGCCCCGGGTAGCGCTCTCGGAACTCCTTGATCAGCGAAGGCAGGACGTAGGTGCTGATCGTCGGCGCGGCGCCCAGCCGGAGCGTGCCCAACTCCAGGCGGCCCATCGAGCGCACGGCGTCGCGACCGTCCTGAAGGGCCTTCAGCACGCGCTGGGCGTGCGGCAGGAACGATTCGCCGACCTCGGTGAGCCGCACGCCGCGGCCGTTGCGCTGGAAGAGCGTCTCGCCCAGGTCGCGCTCCAGCGCCTGGATGCGCGCCGTGACGGAGGGCTGGGTCAGGCGCAGCGCCTCGGCGGCGCGGCTGAAGCTGCGACGTTCCGCCACCTGCAGGAACGCCTCAAGCTGGCCCAGGTCCACGAGCTCCCCCTCCCGATTCGTCCGGTCTATATCTTATGCCAGGCAGTATAGCATGCACGCCCTCGACCGTCGATCAGCAAGCCACGTATAATCGACGTGAGGAGGCTTCGTGCCTAAGAGTCGACCGACACGCAGAGGACGCCGAAAGGCCGGCAGGCCGGCGGTACGCCCAATGGGCCCCGCAGAGGCGCCGACGCGCGCCGTCGCGGCGCCGCTGCCGGTCGCGCCCGTGGGCGAGCGCGAGGTCGAGCGGGAGCGCCGGCCCGCCGCGCGCCGCTTGATGCGCGACTACACGTACGTGAGCCGCGACATCCGGCGGGTGCTCGTGCTGGCGACCGTCGTGATCATCACGATCGTCGTGCTCTCGTTCTTCCTGCCCTAGCGCAGCCGGCCCATCGCCACCACAATTCCCAGGATCACGACGATATAGCCGAAGAGGTCCTCCGTCAGGATGTCCGTGAACTCGATGCCGCGCCACGCCGACGCGAGGATCGCGCTCCGGACGAGGTAGGCCAGAATGACGCCCGCCGCCGCTACGGCCTGTAGCGGCGGGCCGACCTTGCGGTTCGTCGCGATGCTGACCGCCTCGCCCACCGCGTAGCCCAGCCCGAAGCCGACCAGCAGCCCGAAGAGGAATGACGGCGAGAACGGCAGGATGGCGCCCCAGATCAGGCCGAGCACGCCACCCACGACGACCGCAGCCCCGAGGCCACGGAGCAGATAGCCCGCCGAGATGTGGTACATCGGCAGGCGGCGGATGTTCGCGCACTCGCGGCAGCGAACGCCGACGGGCGTGTAGTAGATGCAGCGAGGGCAGATCGTCTTTTCGCACTTGCCGCAGGCAAGCTCCGTCTCGACGTTCGGATGCGCGGCGCACTGCATGGTGAGAGCCCGCGAGGCTCAGCCCCAGCCTACCACGCTGCCGGCTTTCGGTCGCGGAGGTCAGCTTCGCGTGAGGGTATCCCCGCCTTCAGAGATCGCCGCGCTGATCGATACTGATGCGTACCCATGGCTGAAGACGAGCTTAATCAGGCAGAACCGACGGATGAGGAGTCGCTCGGCGAAGCAGCCGACGCGCAGCCGCCGGCCCTCGACTCGCCCCATGTCGTAGAGGGCGACCGAACGACCGCGCCGCGCTCTCTCGCGCGTCGCGCCGTCCGGATCGCCTACTACGGCGCGCTGCTCGCCTCGGTCGCCATCCTGGCGCTCGTGGCGGTCGCGACCGCGCCGGCGCTGTTCGGCTATCACACGTACGTCGTCGAAGGCGGCGGAGCGGCGATCAGCGCGGGAACGGCGGACGAAGCGCTCTTCACGGTGCCGCTCGCCGGCTACGTCCTCGACCTCAGCTCTGCCTGGCCGGTGCGACTGCTGTTGGCCGGCGTCCCGGTGTGTCTCATCGCACTCGGCTACGCGCAGGTGCTGCTGCGCCTCCTCCCCGATCGCGAAGCGAACGAGCGCGCGGCGGAGGAACTGGCGTCCGCGGCTTCGGCGCGGCTTCAGGCGAGGAAGGCCCAGCTACGCCTCGTGGAGCGTCCAGAGTCCATCTCGGCGGAGCAGCTGCCCGTGTTCCTGACCGGCCAGCTACGCGGACAACGCAGTCTCGAGCTGCAAGCGTCCGATCCTGCCGGCCTCGACGACCTGCGCGCCGCGTAGGTACTACCGAAGCAAGACTGCCGTTCAGCGGGCGCACGTAGATGTACGTAGCGCGCTGCAACGTGTGGATCTAACCCCCTATAAAGCTTCTTGAGGCCTAGACCGATACACCTTTGGTTAGTCAAGGGTGTGAGTAACGGGCAGGCGACGTCAGCCGCCCGCCAAGACACCGAATTGGGAACCCCTCCGAGTATTGGGGGCCCGAGCCTGAGGGCCGATGCCCACAGGCTACCGCGGCCGGGGCGTCAACGAACGAGACGTCATGGCAGGTTGAAGTGCCTGGCAGGGAAGTTGGGCTGAGGACCAGGGACGGTCGGAAGGACAGATGAGATGGCGAAGCGACTTCTTATCGTAGTCGCGGCAATCGGGCTCCTGGCGGGAGTCGGTGGCTTCGCTGGCCGCGCGGCGTTCACGGACCAGGAGACCGTGGCCGACAACACCTTCGGTTCCGGCGACGTGGACCTCGTGCTGGGAACGACCACAGCGCTCGTCACGTACTCCGACATGAAGCCGGGCGACACCACGGGCGCGCAGGACCTGCTGGTGACGAACAACGGGTCACTCGATTTGACGTACACCGTGTCGACCACGATGGACACGGACACAGGCACGCCGCTGCTGGGCGACGCCCTCGACCTCACGATTTGGGAGGATGTCAACCAGGATGGCTGCACGGCGCCGAGCACGGGCGACGACGGCGCAGAGCTGTACGGCGCCGGTGACCTGAACGACGGCGCGATCGGCACGCCGCGGGCACTTGCGGCCAGCGGCGCCAACGAGACGCTCTGCTTCAAGGTGGACTTCCCGAGCGCGGCGACCGGGCCTGAAGGCGCCAGCGCCGACGCCAACTTCGTCTTCGACGCGACGCAGAGCTAGCGCACACCCTGAGGGCGCAGCGGAAGCGCCTTCGAGTAGGGAGAACGAGCAAGGATGGCACGAACCCAGCGTATTGGCGGCGCAACTCCGGCAGAACTACGCGACCGAGCAGGCGCCCTAGCGGGCCTTGCTCGGTCGCTGCCTATTCGTGACTACGGGCGGCGGGCCTCCTATCTCGCGCTGGGCGCGTTGGTCGGGCTCGGACTGCTGGTCGCAGCATCCACCCTGCCGACGTTCGCGGGCTATCACACGTACGTGGTCAACGGCGGCAGCATGGAACCAAGCATGCCCAAGGGCAGCGCGGCCGTGGCCAGGGCGACGAGCCCAAGCGCGCTGGAGGTCGGCGACGTGATCGCGCGCCGCAGCACGGCCGGAGGCGAGGCCGTGCTTCACCGGATCGTCGATATCACGACGGACGAAGGGGGGCAGCGGCTCTTCGTCCTGCAGGGCGACCAAAACCGGACGGCCGACCCTATACCGCTCGCGCTCGCCGGGCCGGGGGACAAGGTGGTGTACAGCGTTCCCTACGCCGGCTACCTCCTGAACTTCGCCGGCAGCCTGCAGGGGCGTCTTCTCCTCATCGTGACGCCGATCGCGCTCCTGGGCGTCGTCGTGGTACAGGACGTGCGTCGCTGGCTCGCCGGCTCGATGGCCGTCGAGAGCGAGGCGATCGTCGTGAGGGAGCAGGCCCCGGCGACGGACGATGTCGAACGACCGGCGTCTATCGCCCAATACCAGGACGCACGCGAGGCGGCCGACCTGGTCCTTGGCTTCCTCCTCCGCCACAGCGGCGAGCGGTGGCGAGCCGAGCAGTGCGAGGAGCACCCGTCGATCGACAGCATGGCGACACTGGAGCTGCTCAATGCCCTGCGCGGCGAGTCTGGCCTGAGCCTCCCCATGCAGGCCATCCTGCAGGCCTGCGACGAACTCCGCATCGCCCGGCCTGCGGGCCACGGCTCAGGAATCGAAGCGCCACCGCTGGAGCTGGCCGCATAGGACGCACATGCCCAGCCAACGAGCCGTCCTCATCTTCGCCGGCCTCTCCCTGGTCGTGGGCGCGGCGCTCGCCCGGGGCGCGCTCGCGGCCATGAGCGATGGGCAGACCGTCACGAACAACACGTTCTCGTCTTCCGACTGCACGGACACCGGTGATACCGGCCTCCTCAACCCCGACGGCCAGGCTGCGGACACCGGCGGCGACGGCGACGGCTTCGAGGTCAGCGCGACCTCCGCGTTCGCGGACGGCGGAGGCTACGCCGAGAACCATGACGGCACGGACGACCGCCACCAGTACTACGATTACTACGTCTCGATCCCGGCCGACTGCTCAACCATCGAGGGCATCGAGGTGCGTCTCGATTGGTGGCTGGACGATACGGCGGGTGGCAACAGCATGAGCGTGGAGCTGTCCTGGGACGGCGGTACTTCCTGGACGGCGTCGAAGACGGACAGCACCGAGACCACCACGGAACACAGCGGCACGCTCGGCGGCTCGAGCGACACCTGGGGACGCAGCTGGACGGCAACGCAGCTCAACAACGCCAACTTCCGCGTGCGCGTGACCTCCATCAGCGATGACGGAACGCGCGACTTCTTCCTCGACTGGGCGCCAGTTCGGGTGTACTACGCGCCCTAGCGCGCCGAGCGCGCCGCGCCGAGACGCAGGATCGCCTCGATGGAGCTGTCCGGCAGCGGCGAGAGCATGCCGCCGGGGAACGGCTCGTTAGGGCCGTGGAGGCCGTGGTAGTCGCTGCCCCCGAGCGGTATGAGGCCGTGGCGCTCGGCCGTCTGCCGCAGCCGTTCCACCGCGTCCGGCTGGTAGTCCTTGTAGTAGACCTCCATCGCCGCGAGACCGGCGGCCTTGAGCTCCACGAGCAGCTCGTCGAGATGCTCCAGGTCGCGCGGGTGGGCGAGGCAGGGCACGCCGCCGAGCCGAACGATCGTCGCGACGGCCTCAACGGGCGTCATCTTCTCGCGCTCGACGTATGCGGGCCCGTTGCGGCCGATGTACTTATCGAACGCCTCTTTGATCGTCGCGACGTGGCCGCTGTCGAGCAGCGCCTGCGCGACGTGCGGCCGGCCCACGGCGCCGTCGCCGGCGATGGCCTGCACCTGCTCCCACGTCACGTCGAAGCCCATCTCGCGGAGCTTCTTGACGATGCCCTCGCCGCGCCCGCGACGGCCCTCGCGCAGGCGCGCAAGCGTGGCCTGCAGCTCCTCATTGTCCGGGTCGAGGAACAGGCCGAGCATGTGTACCTCGCCGCCGGGGATGTCGGTGCCCATCTCGACGCCCGGAATGAGCGTGAAGCCGGGGTACGCCTCGACCGCCTTCCGCGCCTCCGCGATGCCCTCCGTCGAGTCGTGGTCGGTGAGCGCCATGATGCGCACGCCGTGCTCGTAGGCGAGCTTGATCAGGCCGGACGGCGAATAGATGCCGTCCGACGCGGTGCTGTGGCAGTGGAAGTCGGCCCTACTCGGCATGACGCTCGTGCTCGCGGTCGACGCGCTGGATGCTGTGCGCGCGCCGCGTCGCTTCGTCGATCTCGATAAGGACCGAATTGAACTGCACGACGGAGCTCCGCTCCGCGACCGGCAGGCGCGTCGGCATGCCGGTGAGGAACCGGTTGATCACGGCGTCGATCTCGTTCCCGATGATCGACTCGCGCGTGCCGACCATGCCCAGGTCGCTGACGAACGCGGTACCGCCCGGGAAGATGCTCGCGTCGGCGGTCGGCACGTGGGTGTGCGTTCCGACGACGGCCGCGACGCGACCGTCCAGGTAGCGTCCCATGCCCACCTTCTCGCTCGATGCTTCGGCGTGCATATCGACGAGCACGATGGCGTCGTCCGGCAGGGCATCGAGGGCGGCGTCCGCGGCGCGGAACGGGCAATCGATTTCGTTCATGAAGGTGCGTCCCTGCAGGTTCATCACCGTGACGCCGTGGTGGGTGAGGACGCCGCGGCCGGGCGCGGCCGGCGGGTAGTTGAGCGGGCGCAGGATGGCCGTTTCCTGATCCATCACGCCGACGATCTCCTTCTGGTCCCAGATGTGATTGCCGGAGGTGATCACGTCCACGCCAGCCTCGAAGATCTCCTTGGCCGTCGACTGCGTGAGCCCGCGGCCGGCCGCCGCGTTCTCGCCGTTCGCGACGACGAGGTCGAGCTTGAGCTCCTCGCGCAGCGACGGCACGAGGGCAGCCACGGCCTGGCGGCCGGGCTTGCCCATCACGTCGCCGATCATGAGGATGTTCATGAGGTAGGCGCCTCTGCGCGTTCCTTCAGCGCCTGGTTCATGGCATCGAAGCTCCGGTCGAAGCCGTTGCCTAGGAAGGCCATGACGAGCGGCGCCAGCGCGCCCGAGAAGCTCTCGCCGTGGATGAAGCGGCTGGCGCCGTCGCCGGACGGCTCGATGCGGAAGAAGTGCTCGCCGGCAACGAGGGCCGCCGTGCCCATCACGCCGCGCCAGCGCAGCTCGCGCTCGGGCTCGGCCTTGAGCACCGTGGGCCGGAAGCTCATCGCGGGACGGCCGGCGGGCTTGATGCTCACGGCGATCGGCTCGCCCTCCTTCGGTATCCCGCTCGCCTTGACGACGAACGGGTTCCACTCCGGGAACGACGCGAAGTCGGTGAGCACTTGCCAGACGCGGGCCGGCGGCGCGGCTATCTCGATCTCGGAGTCGAACTCCCTGGCCATGGCCGTCCTCGGACGAGCTCCTAGCGCGCGTACTCGACGGCGCGGGTCTCGCGGATGACGGTGACCTTGATCTGGCCCGGGTACTCCAGCGTCTCCTCGATCTTTTTGCTGACGTCGCGCGCCAGCCGCATCGCCTCCACGTCATCGATCGTCTCGGGCTTGACGATGACGCGGACCTCGCGGCCGGCCTGGATGGCGAAGGCCTTCTCGACACCCTCGAACTCGGTCGCGACGCTCTCCAGCGCCTCCAGTCGTTTGATGTAGAACTCCAGCGTCTCTTGCCGGGCGCCAGGCCGGCTACCGCTGATTGCGTCGGCGACCTGAACGATGACGGCCTCCACGGAGTTTGGCTCCACTTCGTCGTGGTGCGCCTCGATGCAGTGCACCACGGCCGGGTTCACCTTGTAGCGGCGAGCCAGCTCGGCGCCCAGAAGCGCGTGCGTGCCTTCGACTTCGTGGTCGATCGCCTTGCCGAGGTCGTGCAGCAGCGCGCCTCGCCGCGAGATGTTGACGTCGGCGTTGAGCTCCGCGGCGATCATGCCCGCGATGTGCGCGCTCTCGACCGCGTGCTGGAGCTGGTTCTGGCCGTACGAGGTCCGGTACTTCAGGCGCCCGAACGTCTTGAGGATCTCCGGGTGCAGGCCGGCGCACTTCGCCTGGATGGCCGCCTCTTCGCCGGCCTCCGCGATCGTGTTCTCGACCTCCTGGCGCGCCTTTTCGACCATCTCTTCGACGCGCGTCGGATGGATGCGGCCGTCCTGGACCAGCCTGGTCAAGGCGACGCGCGCGATCTCGCGCCGAACCGGGTCGAAGCACGCGAGCGCGACGGCGTCCGGCGTGTCATCGATGATCAGGTCGACGCCGGTCGCCGCCTCGAGCGCGCGGATGTTGCGCCCTTCGCGGCCGATGATCCGGCCCTTCATCTCGTCGCTGGGAATCGGTACGACGGAGACGGTGCTCTCGCTCACCACGTCGCTGGTGAGGCGCTGCATGGAGCTCGCCAGGATCTCTCTGGCGCGGCGGTCGGCGTGCTCCTTCGTCTCCGCCTCGACGAGGCGAAGACGCCGGGCCGCGTCCTCGCGGATCTCCTGGTCGATCTCCTTGAGCAGTAATTCGCGCGCTTCCTCGGCCGTCAGCGCGGCCACGCGCTCGATCTCTCGTATCTGCTGCTGATGGAGCTCTTCGAGCTCTGCTTTCTGCTCGCCGAGCCGCTCTCGCTGGTTGCTAAGTTCCTGCTCGCGGCGCTCCTGCGTTTCGAGCTTGCGGTCTAGGCTCTCTTCTTTGCTGGCTACGCGCTTTTCAAGCCGCAGGACATCGTCCCGGCGGCTCTTGAGTTCGCCCTCTTCCTGGCCTCGTAGCCGGATTGCCTCCTCTTTGGCTTCAAGAAGTAGTTCTCTCTGCTTTGACTTGGCGTCCTCCAGGATCTGGGCGGCGCCCCGTTCTGCCGCCTCCACCTGGCCTTTGCCTACTCTGAGTTTGAGTGCGTATCCGAGAAGAGCCCCTACCGCCAGCGCCAGAACGCCGGTAACGACGATCAATATGGCTGCTGGCATCGAAAACCTCGCTTTCTATGCGCGTCGTCTATTTGATATAGAACGTCCTTTCCAATTTCAATAGGATTACTACCATGATACGCGGCGCTCCAGAAAGGTGTCAAGGAACACACGTGCGAACCGCAGCAGCGCGGCTCAGCGCAATCCTGCAGGCGCTAGCCGGCGTCAGATTCGGGCTGCTGTCCCAGCTCCGCCCAGCGAGTCTCGATGGTCTTGCGCGCGACGCCGTAGCTGAAGCCGCGGCTTGTGAGGAACCTTCCAAGCCGCTCGCGGAACGTGCGGTACTCCAGGCCGCTGAGCGCGCTCATGCGCCGCCCAGCGGCCTCGTACGCCGCCTCATCGTCCGATAGCTCGGCCGTCGCTTCCTCCGCGGTCTCGGACGCAATGCCGCGGCGTCGCAGGTCCGCCGCCAGCAGCCGCTTCGAACGTGGGCGCAGCGACTGTCGGGTCTCCGTCCAGAAGCGAGCGAACGCGGCGTCGTCCAGGTAGCCGAGCTCGCGCAGGCGCGCCAGCGTCCTTTCGACCACAGGGCGTTGGTAGCCCTTGCGACGCAGCCGCTCGCCCAGCTCTCGCGCGCTTCGCGGGCGGTACGAGAGCAGGCGCAACGCCGAATCGAGCGCGGAGCGCCGGGCGTCCTCGTCCTGCAGAGCAACCAGCTCCGCGCGGGTGATCGACCGCCCGCCCCGGACGTCGCGCTCGGCCGCCAACTGAGAACCGAGCGCGAGCGCGAACTCGCCATCGATGAAGACGTTCACGCGCCGCTGGCCGCGCTGCCGCCCTCGCTGCCGCTCGACGCTGGTGACGATCACGTCGCCCCCGGCTGCGCGGTCGTTTCGCTTTCGTGCCGCTGCGAGAGGTAGAAGATCTCGGTTGGGCTGAGCTTCATCACCCACATCGCGACGAGTCCGGTGAGCGTCACCCAGAAGATGAAGCACAGGTGGATGCCGATCGCGAAGCCCGTCGCGAGGGCGCGCTGGGCGCCCAGCTGCACGATCAGCTCTTGCGTCGCGACTTCGTACGGGCCGATGCCCGAAGGCGTGATGGGGATGGAGACGGCGAAGTTGGCCGTCATCATGATGAGCAGGTACTCACTGAAGTGCAGGCTGAGCCCGAACGCCTGACCGAAGAACCAGTACGAGCACGCCTCCAGCAGCCAGCCGCCCATTGACAGCAAGGCAGCCGGCACTGCCAGCCGGACCTCGCGGAGTGCGCGCATGCCCGCCAGAAACTGCTCCAGAAAGCCCCGGACGTTCTCCTGAATGTCCGCCGACAACCAGCGCAACGGGTAGGCCC
>JBBDNH010000278.1:1837-2346 GCA_040877745.1 Dehalococcoidia bacterium | reverse complement strand
GAGGGCTTGCGCCCTCCCGCGTGCGTGCGATTCGCTTGGGCAACAAACCTTAGGTGGAGGAGGCGTTTGCGGGAAGCCTGAAGGCTTCCCCTACACTCTGCTGCAGCGGCCGGCCGTCTACTCGAACGCGTTCAGCACCAGGCCGGTCGGCAGCTTGGGGTAGAAGTACGTCGTCTTGGGCGGCGTGCGCTCGCCCGCGTCGGCGACCGCCAGCATCTGGTCGATGCGCGTCGGGTTGAGCAGGAACGCGAGCGGCCAACGGCCCGACTCGACCTCGCGGAAGGCGTGCTCGGCGTCCGCCGTGTACTCGATCGCGCCTTCGGTGTCCGCCGGCATCCCGAGCGTCTCTCGCAGCACGGCGTACTCCAGCACGTTCACGTCGAGCGACTGCCAGACCGCCGATCGCTCCGGCATCAGCGCGCGCGCCGCCGCGGTCTCCCGGAGCTTGAGCAGCTGCAGCCGCGTCTCCTCTAGCCCCAGCGCGCCGATGGCAGAGCCGTTCCGGCCTG
>JBBDNH010000278.1:0-1827 GCA_040877745.1 Dehalococcoidia bacterium | reverse complement strand
GCCTGCCGCCGAGAGCCGGCCGAGCAGCCGCAGCAGCGCCGTGCCGTCGAAGCTCTTCGGCGTGATGTCGTCGATGTCGAAGAAGCGTTCGAGTCGCGCCACGACGTCCGCGGGCACGGCCGGCGGCCGCACGAGCCGGTGGATCGGCAGCAGCAGGAGCCCCGGGTCGTCCGCGGCCGCGAGCGCAACGAGCGCGAAGTTCTCCGGTTCCTCGCCCGTCCAGCTTGCGGCCTTCGCCCGGCATTCGTCGCGATACGCCAGCGCCGTCTCGAAGCGATGATGGCCGTCCAGGATGTACGCCGGTTGGTCGCGCAGCGCGTCCGCGATGCTCTGGATGTCTTCCGGCGCGCTCAGCGCGGAGAGCGCGTGGCGGTCGCCCTCCGGCGTCTCAGCGTCGAACAGCGGCGTCGCTCGTTCCATGACCGGCGGCGTCGCGCTGCCGTCGCGATAGAGCGCGAAGATCGGACTGACGTTCGTGCGGAGCGCGCGCAGCAGCTGGAGGCGGTCCTCCTTGGGGCCGCGCATCGTCTCCTCGTGCGGGCGCACGGCGCCGCTTTCCCACGGCTCTAACCGCAGCAGGCCGAAGAGCGCCGTCCGGCGATAGCGCTTGCCTTCGTGCGCGAACTCGTGCGTGTGGACATAGAACGAGGGCTGCTCGTCCTGCGCGAGCGCGCCGGACGCGCGCCACGCGCGCAGCGTCGATGCGGCGCGCGTGTAGCGGTTGTCCTCCGGGCTGTCGTCGTCGCGCTGCTCGCCGAGCTCCAGCCGGATGACGTTGTGCGGGCTGCGCTCGTGGAGCGCGGCCTGCTGCTCGGCGTCGATCACATCGTAGGGCGGCGCGATGCACTCGCCGGCATCGCCGGCTCGGTAGCGCAGCGCTCGGAAGGGGCGGAAGTCGGGCACGATACCGGGCTAGGCCGGCACGCCGAGCACCTTCGCGTCGGCGTAGGGGGGCGCGGGGTCGTACTCGATGTGGTGCTGAAGCGTGCGCGCGATGTCCGGCGTCTTGAGCATGCCGAGCAGGTAGAGCGCCATGTCGATGCCCGCGGAGACGCCGGCCGCCGTGATCACGTTGCCGTCGTGCACCCAGCGCTCGGCGACGACGCTCACGTCGCCTGTCTTGGCCAGCTCATCGCGGCTGCCCCAGTGCGTCGTCGCGCGCTTGCCCTCGAGGAAGCCGGCCTTCTGCAGCAGGAACGAGCCGGTGCACACCGACGTCACGTACTGCGCCGATTCGCCGGCCTTGCGGATGTAGCCGATCAGCGCCTCGTTGTCGACGCCGGTGCGCGTGCCTTGGCCGCCCGGCACCAGGATCAGGTCGGCCTTCGGCGCCTCGTCGAACAGGTAGTCGACCTGCACGGTCATGCCGTTCGTGCCCCTCACGAGCCGCTCCTCGCCGACGGTGTACGCCTGCCACTCGGGGTCGATGTGCTTGGCCGTGGCGCCCAGCACCTCGAACGGCCCGGCGTAGTCCAGCTCCTCGAAGTCAGGGAATAGCACGAAGGCGATGTTGAAGCTCACGGCGCGCTCCTTCCTGTGGTTGGTGTGTGCTGGGGCCATGATAGCACGGCGTTGATCTCGCTACCGGGCGCGCTAGAATGAGCGACGGCCCCCAACGATGATAGAGACCTGTACCTTCTGCCGGATCGTCGCGCGCCTGGAGCCTGCCGATGTCCTCTTTGAGGACGACGAGGTGATGGTGTTCCGCAACCGGCTGCGCTGGGTGCCCGTCATGCTCCTCGTCATCCCGAAGGAGCACCGCAGCCAGGAGGAGCTCTGGCGCGCGCTCGGCCGCGTGGGCGAGGTTGCCGTGGAGATGGGGCTCAC
>JBBDNH010000277.1:0-2351 GCA_040877745.1 Dehalococcoidia bacterium | reverse complement strand
AGGCGTCTAGATGCCGTCCGGCCAGAGGGATTGCTACGCCCGCCAGGCAACCACCTGGCATGGGTGTGACGGCCGGGCTGGCCCTTTCCGAGCCGCTCGCTCTCTGCTACAATCCCTCCGCTGGTTCGCGGACCCTGAGTTTCGAAAGGAGACTGCCGTGGCAGTCGTGCTGATTACCGGATGCAGCAGCGGCTTTGGCAAGCTGGCGGCGCTGCACTTCGCTCGGAAGGGCGACACCGTCTACGCAAGCATGCGCAACACCTCGAAAGCGGGCGAGCTGGAACAGGCGCGTGACGGGGAGAACCTGAAGCTGAACATCGTCGAGCTGGACGTCACGGACGACGGGTCGGTGAGCAGCGCCGTGAAGCAGGTGCTGGACGCCGAAGGCAAGATCGACGTGCTGGTGAACAACGCGGGCATCGGCGCGCAGGGGCCGGTCGAAGAGACGGCCGACGAGGAAGCGAAGGAGATCTTCGAGACGAACTTCTTCGGCGCGCTGCGCGTGACGCGCGCGGTTGCGTCGAAGATGCGCGAGGCGAAGTCTGGGACGATCGTGAACGTCTCGTCGCTGGCGGGGCGCGTCGTGCCGCCGTTCGACGGCATCTACGCAGCGAGCAAGCACGCGCTGGAGGCCGCGACGGAGGCGCTCTACTACGAGCTGCATCCGTTCGGGGTGCGGGTGCTGGCTATCGAGCCGGGCGGCTTCGAGACGAGCATCGGCGAGACGCGGCGCATCCCGCGCAGCTACACGGAGGGCTCGCCCTACGCCGAGTATCACCAGCGCTTCGAGCAGGCGCTGACGCGGCTGCCCGGCGGCGCCGAGCGCGGCGACGCGCAGGTCGTCGCGGAGGCGATCTACGACGCCGTACACGACGACGAGCCGAAGCTGCGCTACCTGGTGGGCCAGGACGCGGAGATGATCGGCGGCCTGCGCAAGCAGATGGACGATGCCCAGTTCGAGCAGACGATGCGCCAGACGCTCGACTTCTGGGACTAGGACGCTACGCGCATGCGTGGTAGGATGGTGCCCTATGACGAACGGAGCTGACGTAACAAGCCGGTATCCCCGTGAGGTCGTCGCGGGCTCGCGGACGCTCACGCTGCGGCTGATGACGCCCGCCGACCGAGACGCGATCCTGACGTTCGCGCGCAGCCTGCCGCCGAACGACCTGCTGTTTCTGCGGCTGGATATCACGCAGCCAGAGGGCGTCGACGAGTGGGTGCGCAACATTGAGGCGAATCGCACGCACACCGTCCTTGCGATCGACAGCGGGGCGGTGGCGGGCTACGCCAGCGTCCATCACAACGACGTACTGTGGAACCGCCACGTCGGCGAGCTGCGCGTAATGGTCGGGTCCGAGCACCGGCGGCACGGCCTGGGCCGGCGCCTGACGGACGAGGTGGTATCGATCGCGCGCGCCCTGGGGTTGCAGAAGCTGACGGTGCAGATGACGCCGGACCAGCGGGGCGCCCGCGCGACGTTCGAGCGGCTCGGGTTCCGTGCGGAGGCGCTGCTGGCCGACTACGTGGTGGACAACGAAGGCCGGACGCGCGATCTGCTGGTGATGTCGCACGACGTCTCCGGCTTCACGAACGTCGAGCACCTGAGCGCGACCGGCTCGGCGCGATCGTAGCCCGACCGAACGTTGGATGTTGAGGCCGGCCATGTGGCCGGCCTTCTTGTTTGTCGCCTGGAAAGGCGGCGTGGTGGCGCTCCGTCCTCCCTCACCCCCGGCGACCGATGGACCTCGCATCGAGGGAGGTACGACCGTTCACGTCCCGGGAGTGCGGCGCCGGTGCGCCGGCCTCTTGGCGTTCGGCGTGATGCCGATAGGGCCGGACAGAGCTAAAGCTCTGTCCCTACGACGTTCGTCGTTGCAGCCATGTTGGGTGATGACGGGTGCGCCCGTTGCGGTAGGTGCGAGGAGATTCTTCGACACGCCCCGACCTTGCGGCCGGGGCGGCTCAGAATGACAGGGGCGGTGTGAGGCCGGGCTTAGCTGGCGGGTTCTGGGGCTGGCGTCGGCGCCGGCTCTGCGTGAGCGAACGACGTTCCGTTGCTGGAACGGCCGTTGATGGACGGCACGTCGGAAGGGCCGACGCCGGCCGCGGAGCGCAGCTCGAGGTAGGAGACGTCGACGTCCTGCTTGAGCGCATCGAGGTCGGGTACGGCGTTGGGGTCGCACATGAGGCCGAAGAAGAGGCGGTGGTTGTAGCTCGTAACGCCGACACCGAGCCCCATATCGAGGCTGAGCGGCACGTACGGGTAGTGTTCGAGCAGCAGGTGCCCGATGCAGTAGAGCGGGATCATTGGGCCGGGCACGTTCGTGCAGATCATGTTCACCAGCGTG
>JBBDNH010000276.1:0-13025 GCA_040877745.1 Dehalococcoidia bacterium | reverse complement strand
CTGATCTCGATCGGCGCCAATCGCGAGATCACCGTAAGCTGGCGGGCGTGGGTGCTCGCCGGGCTGTACTCGGGCGTGGTGCTGCTTCTGGCAGGCGTCTACGGTCCGCCGCAGGAAGACCGCTGGGTGATCGAGCTGCCGCACAGGCAGAACATGCTGGAGGCGGCGCGCTGGCTCGACGCTAACACGGACGGGGAAGCGCGCATCGGCTCGTTCAACGCCGGCGTGATCGGCTATTTCAGCGAACGGACGGTGATCAACCTCGATGGGGTGGTGAACGAGGATGCCTATCACGCGCGTCGCGACGGCTACCTGGTCCAGTACGTCTGCGACAAGCGCATCCAGTACCTGGCGGACCTGGAGCTGAGCCACTGGGTTGCTGCGTCCTGCGACGACGACCCGTCGCGGGAGTTCGCCCTGCTGGCGACCATCGGCAAGCGGCTGTTCTACTTCGGCGGCGGCCAGGTGGAGGTACTGCAGCTGGTGAGTGGCCCGGCGTCGGTCCGTCGATAGTGAGGGAGCCTGACCAGATATGGAAGCGCCGCCACCCGACATCCTCCACACCGAACGCGATGATCGCTACCTCGCGATGCTGCGCGCCGAGGAGGAGTTCTGGGACACGCACATCGAGACGCCGCTGACGCGAACGCCGAAGCCAGCAGTCCAAGCGTACCTCAACGAACGCATGACCGGCGACCCGCAGCGGCGCTGGTTCGAGGTCATCAGCGACTACGGCAACTTCCAGCGCGGCTGCATGCTGGGCGCCGGGCCGGGGCACGTGGAGGAGCACCTGCTGGACAGGCATCCCGGCCTGACCCTCACGATCATGGACATCAGCGGCGGCGCGTTGGAACGGCTGCAGGAACGGCTCGACAAGACCTACCCGGGCCGCGCCGAGACACGGCAGAGCGACCTGAACTTCGTCGAGCTGCCGGAGGGAGCATACGACCTCGTGGCCGCCAACTCGTCGCTGCATCACATCGTGAACCTGGAGCACCTCGCCTTCCAGGTCAATCAGTCGCTCACGCCCGAAGGGTTCTTCTTCATGGAGGACACGGTGAGCGAGTCGTACTTCCAGTTCAGCGACGGGAAGAAGCATCTCTTCCAGTCGCTAATGGACGCCACACAAGACGGCTTTGGTCAGCGGACGAACGTGGTGTGGCCCGACCGCGACGACTGGACGTTCAGCCCGTTCGAGAGCGTGCGCTCCGGGGAGATCCTCGAGATATTGGCCCGGTACTTGCGGGAGGAGCGCGTCAACGGAGCGGCCGCCCTCATGTCGCTCACCATCTTCGTGCGTCAGGCCGCTCCGCAGCCGGGCGCTCCCGGCAAGCTGCGCCGGCTGGCCAAGAGACTGCTGGCAAGACAGTTGAGGCCCAAGATGGACGTCGTCCGCGGCAAGGCCAAGGGCGAGCTGCTCTTTGCGATCGACACCATCATCTGCGACGCGGGCCTCATGCCGCCGGGCCTGGCGTTCGGCGTGTATCGCAAGCGAATGTCGGGGTGATCGGCCGGGCTGCTACTCGATGTAGCCGAGGCCGCGAAGCCGCTCTTTGACCAGCGCTTCCTCTTCTTCGCTGTAGGCGCCGGGCTCGTTGCTGCGCTGCTCCGGCGCCGGCGCGGACATCGCGACGACTCCGGCCGGTTGCGACAGGAGCGCTTCCGCGGGCCGGCCGTCCGTACCCTCCGGCGACGCGACGCCGAGCAGGGAGAGCACCGTCGGCGCGATGTCCATGATACTCACCGCGCCTGCTTCCACGCCGCGACGGAAGTGCGGGCCGAACGCCGTCACGATCCCGTTCAGCGAGTGGACGCCCTGGCAGTAGGGCCAGTCGAACAGGATCGTGCCCATGCGGCTGCCGTAGGCGTAGCCATCGTGGAAGTTGAGCACCAGGTCCGGCGCTTCGCGCGCGTACTCGCCGTGGAAGTACTCCTCGTTCTTCACCACGCTCTCGATGACAGCTTCGCCCGTGTCCGGATTGCGGAATGCGAGGAGCCGTCGCGCGACCTCGTCGCGCACTTCGTCAAAGCGTTCACTCGGCACGCAGCCGGTCGTCTCGCGGCCTACGAGGTTCACTCGCACCGCGTCCGACGTGTCGCTGTACGCGGGCATGCTGGTGAGCTGGCGCTGCTGGAGCTTCCGGTGCATGTCGATCAACGCGAGGCCGGCCGCCTTCGGCATCGGGACGTGCTTGCCGACGAAGCGCAGCGCCGGCGGGCCGAACTTGCCGGCCAGCGTCCGGCTCTGCGGGTACTCTTGAAGCAGGAACTGGCTCACCTCGAACGTGATGCCCGCCGGCCGGAAGCCGTGGTCCGACACGATCAGCACGTCGGTCGCCGTCGTGTCGATCCGGTCGAGCAGCCGCGCGAGCGCCGCGTCGATGCGCTCGTAGAGACCCCGTGCCAGCTGGTAACGTGGGCCGTCCTGCGTGAGGTCCTTCCAGAACGCGTGCTGGAGCCGGTCCGGCGCGACGAAGACCGTACAGAAGAGGTCCCACGGCCGGTCGTTGAGCAGGTACTCCGAGACGCGCTGCCGGTTGTCCACCAGCGCGATCAGGTCCTGGATCAGCTCGTCCTCGCGGCCGGCCTTGCCGACCCACGCGACGTCGGCGGCGAAGCCCTCCGCCGCCTCGACGCGCTCCGCGATCTCGGGCGGCTCCGCGAACGCTCGGTCTTGCTTGGCGCCGGCGCCGATGCCGCCGATCATCACGCCGTTGATGGCGAACGGCGGGTAGAAGGGCGGCATATCGATCATGCAGGAGGTCATGCCGGCGGACGAGAGCATCTCGCACATCGTCGGAAAGCGGATCGACGAGGAGTTGGTCACGGGCGTCTGGAACGGCGTCCCGGACCTCCGGACGAAATCGAAGACCCCGTGCTTGCCGGGGTTCACGCCGGTCATAAACGACGTCCACGCGGACATGGAGTTCGTCGGCAGCACAGACTCCAGTGTCGCCGAGGCGCCCTGCGCCATGAGCGCCTTCAGCGTGGGCATCGCGCCTTCGTCGATGAGCGGACGCAGGAGGGCCCAGTCGGCGCCGTCCAGCCCGATGATGAGTAACCTGGGTGATGCGTCGCGGTGCATCGGGAACTAGCGCGGCGGCGGGCTGGCCGCCTCCTCCTCCGTGATGTAGCCGCGGTCGATGAGGCTGCGCTGGAAGTGCTTCTTGGCCAGCGGGGAGACCTCGAACCGGCCGAGCATGTACTCCTGGACCACCTCCTGGGGGTTGCCGTCGCGCGCCACCTGCCCGCCCTCCATCAGGACCACGCGGTCCGCGTAGTCGATCAGGCTCGGCATGCTGTGGGTCACCATCACGATGGTGGTCAGCCGCTCTTTCAGGTACGCGAAGTGTTCGAAGCACTTCTGCTGGAACGCGGCGTCCCCGACGGCCAGCACCTCGTCGATCACGAGGATCTCCGGCTGCACGTGGATGGCGACCGAGAAGGCAAGCCGGACGTACATACCGGAGGAGTAGGTGCGCATCGGCTGGTCGGCGAACGCGCCCAGCCCGGAGAACTCGATGATCTCCGGCAGCAGGCGCTTCGCCTCCGGCTTCGGCAGCCCCATGAACAGCGCGTTGAGGTACGCGTTCTCGCGCCCTGTCGCCTGCGCGTGGAAGCCGGCGCCCAGCTCCAGCAGCGCCGCATAGCGGCCGTGCACATCCACGCGGCCTTTCGTCGGCGGCGAGAGTCCGACCATCATGCGCAGCAGCGTGCTCTTGCCGGACCCGTTCGAGCCGATGATGCCCACCACCTCGCCCCGGCGCACGCTCAGGCTCACGTCGCGGACGGCCCAGAACGGCTCGCGCGGGAAGATCTGGCGCGCGACCGCGCGCGGGCTGGTGATCAGGTCGCGCAGTTGCCAGGGCCGGTTTGGGTTGATGAAGTACCGTTTCGACACCCCATCCAGCACCATCGCGTAGTCGCCGTTAGAGGGCGTCTGCAAAGTGCCCCTCCAGTCTCCGGAAGACCGCGATGCCCAGCGCCAGCGCAACGCCCGTGAGCGCCACGGCCGGCCACAGGTCGCCGTCCGGCAGCTGGCCGTAGAGGAACAGGTTGCGCCAGGCGTCGATCAACGGCGCGATGGGGTTGAGCGCCAGGATCGGCCGGTAGCTGTCCGGCACCCGTTCGAGCGGGTAGATCACCGCGGACATGTAGAACATCAGCAGCATGATCACGTCCAGCATCGGCCCCAGGTCCTTGAAGAACACGCTGAGCGACGCCAGAAACATCCCCAGCCCGATGAGCAGCAGGAGCTGGAGCGCGAACAGGATGGGTACGCCCAGCGCCCAGTTGACGCTCGGTTCGATGCCCGAGACGAGCACGAAGGTGATGAGAATGGGGATCGTGAGCACGAACTGCACCGTGTTGAAGAAAACCGCGGAGAGTGGAAGGATGGCGCGCGGGAACTGCACCTTTTTGATCAACCCGGAGTTGCTGACGAACGTGCCCGCGGTCTGCTGGATGCCGCCGGAGAACCAGAACCACGGAAACAGCGCGGAGATCAGGAACACCGAGTAGTTCGGGATGTCCAGGCGAAGGACCCGTCCGAGCGCGAAGTAGAGCACCAAACCGAGCGCGACCGGCCGCGCGATCCACCAGATGAAGCTAAAGAACGTGCCCTGGTAGCGCACGCGGATATCGCGGATAGTCACCGCCAGCAGCAGGTCCCACGCGCTGGACGTGGAGCGCGCCGCCTCCGAGATGCTGAACGGGCGTGTCGCGGCCGCCGCCATCAGTCGAGGCGCCCTTGCGCGTCGGGGGTGACTACAGGCAACTCCCGCCAGCCTTCCGGCGGTCCCTGCGAGACCAGGAAGCCCCGCTGGACGCGGCCCATCTCCTCCCACAGGCCGCGGTGCGTTGCCGGGTCGTAGCGGAGGCGGCGGCGCAGCGTGCGAATCACGTCGCCCGCCGGCAGTGCCTGCAGTGCGCCTCCAACTGTGGCCCGCATAGGTGAATGTACCCCACCCCTGAGTACGTCTCGCGTCGAGCTGAGTCCGTATATCGTAACACAGATCATAACGTGGCCGTTTCACGTCCCGCAGGCCCACGCGCGCCGCTCGCGGTGTGTTATGATCAGCCCGCTGGTGCCGTTCCTGGGGTAAGCGGCGAACGCCGCTGTAGGGGTGGTTGTGTCCGACGTTTCCGAAGGCAAAGCCTGGCCCTCCGTGGCCATCCTCACCGTCAACACGGACGGCGGCTCCTTCATCGCGCAGTTCGCCGAGTCGCTCTCTCAGGTCTGCTACCCCAACTGGCAGCTCGTCGTGGTCGACAACGCCTCGACCGACGGCTCGCGCGAGACGATCGAGCGAACGCACCCGGACGCCGTCGTGCTCCGGAACGACACCAACCTCGGCTTTACGGGCGCCTGCAACCGCGGTCTGAAGTACTGCCTCAGCAACGGCTTCGACTACGTGCTCTTCCAGAACAGCGACGCGCAGATGGAGCCGGACTTCCTCGACCACCTGGTCGCGGCTGTAGACGAACGTACGATGGCCGCCCCGATGACCTACCTCTATCACAGCCCGGGCCGGCTCGACGACTCCGTCGGTGACTTCGACTGGACGCGCGGCATCTGGAAGCATCGGATCCTGGGCAAGGCGCCCGGGCCGGAGTTCCAGCGCCGCCGGCCCGTCGGCAACGCCAACCTCTCGTGCCTGCTGGTGCACACCGACATCCTGCGCCACGTCGGGCTGCTGGACGACACGTTCTTTCTCTATTACGACGACACCGACTTCATCCGGCGCGCGCGCGATCGGGGCTACCGGCTCTGGTTCGTGCCCGAGTCCGTGATCTACCACCGGAAGGGCGCGACGATCGGCGGGCAGACGACGGCCTTCGGGCTCTACTACCTGACCCGAAACCGTCCGTACCTGATCCAAAAGCACACGCGCTCGCGCGTGCGGAGAGCGCTCTTCTGGGCGTACTTCCTGCCGACGCGAGCGGTGCGCCAGCCGCTCCACCTGCTCCGCGGCCGGCGCGACCTCGCTTCGGCGATCGCGCTCGGGCTGCGCGACTACTGGCGCGGGCGCATGGGCAAGACCGTCGAGCGAAACCACTGGGCGTCGAGCGTTCCGGTGGCCGACCCCGGTCTCAAGCTGCCGGAGGAGCGACTGCCCGAAGTGTGAGCGAGACGGGTTACCAGTTGACAACCTCGCGATCTTATGATATACAGACCGCGACTGAGGCTGGTGGCCCCAGACAGACATTTGCCCCGCCATTCCCCGCCGACCGGGGGCTAACGATTAGCCTCCCGCCGCATACGCATCGGCATCTGCTGCGTCGGACGCGCGGCCGCTGCCTGGTAGGAGAGTTCGGCGTGGCAACGATCAAGCCTTTGGCTCAAGACGGCTCGTCCCAGAGTGGCAACGGCCATTCGAACGGACACGCTCCTCGCATCCTGGTAACAGGCGGCGGTGGCTACATCGGCTCTGTGCTGGTGGGCCGGCTGCTCGCGCGCGGCTACAAGGTCCGCGTGCTAGACGCCCTGTATTGGGGCACAAGGCCGCTCTCCGGCCTCCTCGAACGGATCGAGCTGGTCCAGGGCGACATCCGCCATATCCGCGATGAGTGGCTGGACGGCGTCGACGCCGTCGCCCACCTCGCCGGCCTTTCGAACGACCCCACCGCAGAGTACGACCCCCAGGCCAACTGGGAGATGAACGCGATCGGTACCGAACGGCTCGCCGAAGCCTGCAAGCGTCAGGGCATCGAGCGCTTTACCTTCGGGTCGAGCTGCTCGCTCTACGACGGCCTGCCGCCGGGGGACATGTACGACGAGGAAGCCGAGATCCGCCCGATGGGCGCCTACGCTGAGGGCAAGCTCTACGCGGAACAGCGGCTGGCCAAACTGACAGACGAACGCTTCTGCCCGGTGGTGCTCCGCCAGGCGACCGTCTTCGGATTTAGCACCCGCATGCGCTACGACCTGGTGGTGAACACGTTCGTGAAGGACGCCATGAGCCTCGGGCGTCTGCAGCTGCACGGCGCCGGCTCGATGTCGCGCCCGCTCGTCGACGTCGTCGACGTCGCCGACGCGCACGTCGTCAGTCTGGAGGCGCCCGCCGAGGCTGTGCGCGGCCAGATCTTCAACGTCGTGCAGGAGAACTACCAGATCCGGGAGCTGGCCACGCTGGTGGCCACGGCGCTCCGGACGCAGAACTACCCGGTGGAGCTGGTCTCCGTGCCGCCGCCGCCGCGCATCCGCGACTACCGCTGCTCGAACGACAAGATGACCCAGGCGTTGGGCTTCACGCCGCACCGCACCATTCCCGGCTCGATCGCGCACATGATAAGCTGGATCAGGAGCGACGGCTACATGGAGTTCGACAATCCCAAGTTCTACAACATCCGGTGGATGGAGCTCCTCAAGGAGCGCGACGAACCCCCATCGACCGCACGAGAGAGCATCGCCGCCAGCCCAGCTTAGCCGGATGCGCGCGCTCCTGATTGGCAGCCAGGGCCAGTTAGGGAGCGATCTGCGCCGCATCTGGAACGGCGATCTCATCGCCTTCTCCCACGACGATCTGGACGTCTGCGACCGCGAGCAAACGCTCGCCGTCGTCGCGCGCGAGCGTCCGGAGCTGGTCATCAACACCGCCGCCTACCACCGGGTCGATGACTGTGAGACGAACGGCGCGCGCGCGTTCGAGGTGAACGCCCTGGGCGCCAAGAACGCCGCCGACGCCGCGCGCGAGGCCGGCGCCGCCGTGATGTTCATCAGCACCGACTACGTCTTCGACGGCGAGAAGGGCAGCCCGTACGTCGAGTCGGACCTACCGCGGCCCCTCAGCGTTTACGGCGCGTCGAAGGTCGCCGGCGAGCATCTCGTCCGGCAGAGCAACGCGCAGCACTACGTCGTGCGCAGCTCCAGCCTCTTCGGCGTCGCCGGCGCGAGCGGCAAAGGCGGCAACTTCGTCGACACGATGATCAACAAGGCCAAGGCCGGCGACCCGCTGCGCGTGGTGAACGACCAGGTCTCGTCGCCAACGCAGACGCGGGACCTGGCGGAGAAGCTCCAGGAGCTGGCGGCCAGCGGGCGCTTCGGTCTCTACCACGTCACGAACAGCGGCCAAACGTCCTGGCACGACTTCGCCGCGAAGATCTTCGAGCTGTGCGGCCTGGAGCCGAGCCTGACCGCCATTTCGAGCGAGGAGCTAGCCGCGCCCGCGCGCCGGCCCGCGTTCTCCGTCATGGAGAACCGCGCGCTACGCGAAGCGGGCCTGGCCCCGCTACGCGCGTGGCAGGACGCGCTGGAAGCCTATCTAGCTGAGAAGGGACATCTAGGGGACTAGCCCGCCCGCGGTCGGCGTCGGCTCTGCCGAGCGCGCGCTTGCGGGCGCAGACGTGGGCAGCAGTTCGATCGAATCCTTGCCGAACAGGCGCCGCCGGTCGAAGAAGTAGCGGAAGCCGTCGTTGAACGAAGATTCGCTTCGGTAGTCCGCGGGCGCGCCGCCGGACGCGAGGTGCTCCTTGTACCGCTCCCACGACACCGTGACGGGACAATCGAAGCAGATCAGCCGCTTGGCGGCGTCCGATCCCGTCCTGGACGTAAACAGCGAGCGCGCCTGCTGGTAGTGCTCGTTGTTCCAGATTTCTTTGAACGTCGATGCGCCCAGGTCCTCAGCCGAGACCTTGAGCTGGTCGAAGTCGTCCTCGCGATAGAACGCGCCGCAGCACGGCGCGACGCAGCCGTCGTTGTTCACCACGGCCTTCTCCCACAGGTACGTGCACGGGAAGGTGGCCGGACTATCGACGCCGATCTCGCGCACGACGTGCGCCGGCGGCTGCCAGTCCGGGCCGTCCACCCAGCCCTTGCTGATCGCTGTGTCCATGCCGAGCTCGGCGGCCATCGCTTTCGCATCGGCGATGTCGCCGGCGTTGTGGTCGAAGACGTGGAACTCCCAGACCATGCGCGGTGTGGCCGAGTTCAGCTTGCGCTTCGCCTCGTTCACCAACCGGCAGTTATCGAGCACGCGCTGGAAGTCCCCGCGCACGCGGTACTGGGCGTACGTCTCCTGGCTGGCCCCGTCCAGCGAGACGCCGAGCACGTGCAGGCCGGAGCTCACCAGCTGCTCCGCGCGCGCGGCGTCGAACGGCATGCTGAAGTTCGAGCTCACGATCGTGCCGACGCCGCGATCCGCGGCTTCGCGGATCATAGTGAAGACGTCTCGCGCGAGCAACGGCTCGCCCCAGTTGTAGAACTCGATCTCGAACAGGTAGTCGCCCAGCTCGTCGAGCAGCCTGCGGTAGAGCTCGAGCGACATGAACGAGCGCTCGCGGCCGACCTCTTCGACGCCTGTGAAGCAGCCCGGGCAGCGCAGGTTGCAGACGTTGGCCGGCTCCACCGTGAGCCGGATCGGGTAGCCTCGCAGTTTCGTGTCGCCGCGCGCGAACTGGAAGCGGTTGAGATACAGGTTCGCGAGGCGTTTTGGAGTGAGGCGCGCGCCCTCATATCGCGGAGGCGTCACAAAGCCCCGGGTACGCATATACCAGGGGTGGCCCTTGATCCGCCGCTTGATGGTGTTGAACATCCCCGTCCCAGAAACAAACAACGTGACGCAACGGCGCGGTCTTTCACCAGCAGGGCGGGGAGCGAACTGGTGTCCGGCAACATACCAGGCCGCCGGTAACCTGTCAACGCGGGCCGGACGGCTACGCCCGGGCTGCGCTCTTCGCGGGCGAGCTCGGGGTCGCGGGGACGTCCGGCTTGAGCGCGCGCATCACCAGGACGGCCTCCTCCACGCCGACGATCGGGCCCCAGAAGCGCTCGCAGAAGTACTGCCAGCGGCGATTGCGATTGGCCAACGAGTGGAAGAGCGCGTCCACCACCTTGCGCGGCCAGGAGAGGATGACGTTGTCGTCGCGGCCGCTGAGCGTGAAATTGAGCTGCGCCTTCTCGATGCGGAAGCGCGCCTTCGCGTAGTAGGAGAACGCCATGCCGTCGAAGTAGGTGTCGTCGAAGTAGGCGAACGTGGCGATCGACAGCCCGCGCCGGTGCGTCGGGTCCTTCCACGTCACGAAGCTGGACGCCGCGTGCGGCACCTTCACGTACACGTGGGCGCCGGGCTTGCAGACGCGCCAGATCTCGTTCATCGTCGCCAGGAAGTCGTCCAGGTGCTCCAGGATGTGGTACGCGTACACGCCGTCGAGCGAGTCGTCCTTGAACGGCAGCCCGCCGTTCAGGTCGGCGACGACGTCCACGCCGGGCACGGCGACGTTGTCGACGCCGAGCGAGCCCTTCACCTTCCGGTTGCCGCAACCGAGGTCGATCTTGAACGTGCTGCTGCGCCTGCCGTCCACGGCGGGCTTCGATGTTGTCACTGGGCGATTCTCCTCACGCTATTATATACGACATAAGTTCTGTCACGGCTTAGGCCCCAGAAGCGTTGGACGAATTAAGAGGGCGGCTGTTATGATGGGAGCCGCTCGCTGCGGACAGGGCTGTCGTCGTGCCCGGGCGGGCATTCTGCTATTCAGCGACAGTCCGCGCACGAACTTGGAGTACGACATAACGTGAGACGCATCCTGATCATCAGCCGCGGCACCGTCGGCACATACATGTCGAGCCCCGGCATCCGCGCGTACTACATGGCCCAGGTGCTGGCGAACAACGTCCCCGACGCCCAGGTCACGCTCGCCGTCCCGAACGCCACGGACCAGCCCGAGCCGATCCCAGGGGTGCGCGTCGCCCGCTACGGGCCGCTCCGGGTGCTGCCGCTCATCGCCGCAAACGACATCATCATCAGCTCCGGCTTCTCGCCTCAGCACGCGCTCCAGTTCCCGGAGAAGCTCTTCGTCGCCGACCTGTTCAGCCAGTACTACATGGAGTGGATGGAGCTGAGCAGGGAGGAGGTGCGCGGCCTCAAGCGAGCCGTGTGGATGAACAAGAATCGCGCCTACCTGGCCATGCAGCTTACGCTGGCCGACTTCGTCCTCTGCGCGAACGAGCGCCAGCGCGACACCTACGTCGGCATGATGAGCGCGCTGGGCTTGATCGACCCCGACGTCTACGACCGCGACGACACGCTCCGGCGCGTCATCGACATCGCGCCGCACGGCATCCGGCCGGAGCCGCCCGTGCGAGGCGAGCCGATGCTGAAGGGCGTGTACGGCGGCATCCGCGAGACGGACAAGGTGATCGTCTGGAACGGCGGCACGGTGTCCTGGTACGACCCGGACTCGTTCCTGCGCGCGCTCCACCTGCTCTCCAAGGAGCGAGACGACATCAAAGCGCTTTTCCTGGGGACGTTCTATCCGGGGCTGGATGTCTCGCTCGGGTACGGGCCGCGCTTCAAGTCGGCCTACCAGCTCTCCAAGGACCTCGCGCTGCACCAGCGCTCGGTCTTCTTTGAGTTCGGCTGGCTGCCGCACCGCGACGTCGCGCGCTATCTGATGGAGTCCGACATCGGCCTCTGCACCTACTTCGACAACCTGGAGACGCGCTACTCCCACCGCACGCGCTTCCTCGACCTCTTCTGGGCCGAGCTGCCGATCATCTGCACCCACGGCGACGTGCTTGCCGCGGACATCGAGGAGCGCCGAATGGGCATCGTCGTGCCGGAGGGCAACGTCGAGGCGATCGCGGTCGCGATTACCAAGCTCATCGACGATAACGAGTTCCGCGTGCAGTGCCAGGAGAACATCCGCGAATACAACGAGACGATCTCCTGGGAGATCACGCTCGACCCGCTCGTGCGCTTCTGCACGGAAGGCACGTCGGTCGCGGTCAGCAAGCGCGACCGCTTCCTGCCGTTCGTCGGCCGCACGGGCGAGTACCTGCTGACGCGGCTCCAGGACGCGATCGTCCCCAAGCGATGACGAAGATCCTCGTCTACGCGCGCGGCGCCGTGGGCAGCTCCATGGGCAGCACCGGCATCCGCTGCTACCACACCGCGCGCGTCCTGGCAGAGCAGCTCCCGGACGCCGAGGTCACGCTCGGCGTCCCGAACGACCCCGATATACCGTCGCCGCATCCGCGGCTGCGCTTCGTGCACTATCGGAACGGCTGGGAGGGCTTGCGGCTGATGCTCGCGAACGACGTGATCATCTCGCGCAACTTCTCGCCCGCCGCGGCGCTCCTCTTCGCCTCGCGCCGTAAGCTGCTGCTCGATTTCTACGCGCCGTTTTTCGTCGAATGGATGCCGCTCGCGTCCCGGCGCATCCCGGACCGCGCCCGCCGCAAGGTGTGGGCCGCCGCGAACCGGCACTACTTGAACTACCAGCTCACGCTCGCGGACGCCGTCTTCTGTTCGAACGAACGCCAGCGCGACGCCTGGATCGGCCTGCTCGCCGCGCTCGGCCTCGTCACGCCGGGCGTCTACGACCGCGACCGCACGCTGCGCGGCCTGGTCGACGTTGTGCCGTACGGCATTCAGCCCGGCCGGCCGGAGCGCGAGCGCCCGACGATCAAGGGCGTCGTGCCCGGCATCCGCGAGACGGACAAGGTGCTCATCTGGAACGGCAGCATCATGGAGTGGTTCGACGCGGAGACGGTCATTCGCGCGATGGCCGAGGTGAGCCGCGTCCGCGACGACGTCAAGCTGTTCTTCCTTGGCACCGACCACCCGGACCTGGTCGCCATCCTGCGGCCCGGCGACCGCCCTTACGACGCGATGGAGCTGAGCAAGCAGCTCGGCCTGTACGAGCGTTCGGTCTTCTTCAACGCCGGTTGGGTGCCGTACGAGGAGATCGGCGGCTACCTGGCGGACGCCGACATCGGCGTCTGCGCGGGCTACGACAACGTCGAAGCGCGCTATGCCTTCCGCACGCGGCTGGTCGACCTGTTCTGGGCCGAGCTGCCGGTCGTCTGCTCGCGCGGCGACGTGCTCGCTGAGCGCGTCGAACGCGACGGGCTCGGTCTCGTCGTCGAGCCGGGCGACGCCTCCGGCTTCGCGGCCGCCATCCTGCGCTTGCTGGACGACGAGGCGCTCTACCAGAGCGCGCGCTGCAACATGCCCGCGGTCAAAGCAGACCTGAGCTGGGAGCGCGTGCTCGAGCCGCTCGTGGAACGCTGCCGGAGCGGG
>JBBDNH010000275.1:0-2362 GCA_040877745.1 Dehalococcoidia bacterium | reverse complement strand
ACATCAACGACGCCGGCTTCCAGCGCGCCTCGCGCAGCATGTCCCAGATCGGCGGATAGGCAGCTCGAACTTCAAAGCTCGAAGTGCGAGGCTCGACGTTCGAGGCTCGACGCTGGTGTATGATAGGAGCGGCATGCCCACCACTGGCGCGCTCTGCTACATCCGCGACGACGGCCGTGTCCTACTCCAGATGAAGGCCGAAGGCCGCTTCGGCGGCGGGCTCTGGAACGGGCCCGGCGGCAAGCTGCACGATGGCGAAACGCCTGAATCAGCCGCCGTGCGCGAGGTGCGCGAGGAGACCGGCCTCGCCATCCACGACCTGCGCGACCACGGAACGCTGACGTTCTACCTCGGCGACAAGCGCGAGCCCGACTACACGGTCCACGTCTTCTCAACCAGCAGCTTCGACGGCGAGCTGCACGCCAGTGACGAAGGCCAGCTGGAGTGGCATTCCGAGGCTGCCCTACCCTACGACGGCATGTGGCCGGACGACCGCGTCTGGGTGCCGCACATGCTCGCCGGGCGGCGCGTGCGCGGCGTCTTCCGGCTCAGCCAGGACCTCAAGACGCTGCTGTCGCACGAACTGGAGGTGCTGCCGCAGAACGCCGTCGCACGCGGCTAGTCATGCTCTTCGAGTCGAAGCAGCTCCCCGCCATCATCGAAGGCCGCGTCACGCGCACCTACCGGCTCTGGCAGCGACCGCAGGTCCGTGTCGGCCGGCGCTACCGCCTCCACCAGGAAGGCGCGCTGGAGATCGATGCCATGGACATCGTCAAGGTGCGCTCGATCAGCAATCGAGACGCGCGCCTGTCCGGCTTCGACGACAAGGCTGCGCTCGTCGCCAAGCTCGCCGAACGCGGGCAGGTCAACGACAGCACCGAGGTCTACCGTATCGACTTCCACTACGTTCCCCTCCAGGACAAGCGCGTATCGGTCGCCCAGGCCAGCTCGATGTCGGAGCGCGAGGTCCAGCAGCTATCGGAGCGCCTCGCGCGGATGGACGAGACGAGCAAGCACGGCTTGTGGACGCACGAGACGCTCGCGCTCATCGAGCGCCGCCCGCGTTCGCCGGCCGCGCAGCTGGCGGAGCGCGTCGGGCGCGAGACGCAGTCGTTCGAGGCCGACGTGCGCAAGCTCAAGGAGCTCGGCCTCACGATCAGCCACGAGGTCGGCTACGAGCTATCGCCGCGGGGTCAAGCCTACCTGAAGCGGATCGAACGGCGCAGCTCGTCCTGAGGTGAAGCTACCAAATGCGGATATAGCGATCATCCCGCAAGAGAAGCTGCGCGACTATCTCACATCTACAACCCATCCAATCGGACGCTTCAAGGCGGTCTTCTTCCAACGACTTGGCTATACTGATAAGAACTGGCAAGAGCTAGACGTAGACCTGCGCGAACAGCATCTGAAGCTAGAGGCCGTGGAAGAAGCACCATCAACGTACGGGAGGAAGTTCATCATCACCGGTTCGCTGAAGGGTCCCGCAGAATACGAGGCCGTTGTGACGTCCGTGTGGTCATACGGATAGGCGAGGTCCAACCACGATTCGTGACCGCTTACCCAGGAGTACCGCGATGAATTACCACGCCACTGACTGCGTCGTTCTGAAGCAGGATCTGCCGGAGCACGGCCTCCGAACTGGCGACATCGGCACCGTGGTCGAGACGTACGACTCGGAAGCCATCGAGGTAGAGTTCGTCGCGCCGACTGGCGAGGCACGTGCCCTCCTCACCCTGAATGTGAACGACGTGCGGGCGGTCAGCGCAGACGACATGCTGGCTGTTCGCCCTAGGTAGTCTCTTGATCGCCCGATGACCGGCGAAGCTCAGCGCCTCTCGCACATCGATGACGCCGGCCGCGCGCGCATGGTCGACGTCTCTGCCAAGGCCGACACCGTGCGCGAGGCGGTCGCGCGCGGGACGGTGCGCATGCAGCCGGAGACGCTCGCGCTGATCCAGTCCGGCGGCATGCCCAAAGGCGACGTGATCGCGACCGCGAGGCTGGCCGGCGTGATGGCCGCCAAGCGCACGCACGAGCTGATCCCGCTCTGCCATCCGCTCCTGCTCACGGACATCGACGTCGAGATCACGCCCGAGGAGCCCGACGCGCTTCGGATCGAGGCGACCGTGCGCACAACCGGCAAGACCGGCGTCGAGATGGAGGCGCTCACCGCGGTCTCGGTCGCCGCGCTGACGGTCTACGACATGTGCAAAGCGGTCGACAGGGGCATGCGCGTCGAAAGCGTGCGCCTCGCCCGCAAGAGCGGCGGCCAGAGCGGCGACATCGTCCTGGAGTAACGTCCCCCGGCTACTCGGCCAGAGTCGGTTCCGGCGCCAGCGTCGGCGTGGCCGCCAGTGGCGGC
>JBBDNH010000274.1:0-2409 GCA_040877745.1 Dehalococcoidia bacterium | reverse complement strand
TCTCCCTCTCTTTGCACCGCCTGACGATCCTCCCGCAGCTTGCGCACCGCCAGGTATTCGAGGATGCGATCCTTGACCTTCTCCAGGTCGTAGTGGTCTTCGTCGAGGATCTGTCGCGCCTTCGCGATGTCGATCTCGCCGCCGGAGAGATCGTCCCAGGGGAGTTCCGCGATCCAGTCGAGATAGGTGCGGATGATGCCGTGCTCCGGTGAGGCCGGCGGGATCGTCGCCAGGCGTTCCAGCTCCCGCTCCGCTTCGCGCCGCACGCCCTCCGGCAGGGTGGTCTCCGCGATCTTGCTCCGCAGCTCGGCGATCTCCGGATCCTCACCCCCCTCCCCCAGTTCCTGCTGGATCGAGCGGAGTTGCTCGCGCAGGAAGTACTCGCGCTGCGCTTTCGTCATCCGGCCCTGGGTCTCGGCGGCGATCTGCTGCCCCAGCTCGCGCACCGACTCCTCGCGCTGGAGCACCTCGACCAGTCGCCGCAGCTTCGCCTCGACCAGTTCCAGCGCCAGGATCTCCTGCCGCGTCTGACCATCCAGCAGGCCGGTCGACGCCACCAGGTAGGCCACCTGACGCGGATCGGTCACCGTCTCGGCGGCCACGCCGACCTCGTCGGGCACCTCGGGGATGAGCGCCACCAGTCGCCGGAAGAGATCGAGCACGGCGCGGCGCAGCCCCTCCGTCTCGACGCCCGACGACATCCGGTCCGGCGCCGCCTCCACCCGCGCCACGAGGTAGGGCTCGGTGGCGACGAAGTCGAGCAGCCGCACCCGTTCCAACCCCTGCACGATCAGCCGCACCGTGCCATCCGGCCCGCGCAGGAGCTGGTGGATGATGGCCGCGGTCCCGATCGGGTGCAGGTCTTCCGGCCCGGCTTGCTCCGGCTCGTCGCCACGTTGGGCGACCAGCGCCAGCATGCGATTGCCGCGCATGGCGTCGTCGATCAACTGGATCGACCGCTCCTGGCCGACTGTCAGCGGCACCACCGCGAGGGGAAAGACGACCACGCCTCCGCGCAGCGGCAGCACCGGCAGGGCATCCGGAATCTCCAGGCGAGTCGGATCGTCCGGCTGAGCCGCGTTGTCCTCAGCGGCCGACGGTTCTTCAGCGGCGTCGACAGTTGGCCGTGTCTCCTTCACCTCGGCTTCGGGCTGCACCTCGGCGCCGGCGATGCCTGGCTGAGTCTCGTCGTCCACGTCACTCACCTCGCTTTCGCCTCACGCTGCAGTTTTCGGATGGTGATCTGGAGCAGACCGCGCTCGTAGCGGGCATCGACGCGCTCCTGATCGATGGCCACCGGCAGCGGCAGCTCGAGACGGAAGGGCCCCTGGCGGATCTCGGCGACGTGGTAGACGACACCCGGCTTCACCGCCACCAACCGGCGACGGCCCTCGATGATCAGGGCGTCCTCGAAGAGCACCACATCGAGCTCGTCCTGGTCGATCCCGGCTAGATCGACCGTCACCTCGACGGTGCTGTCGGACTCGCAGACGTCAGCCGGCGGGCGCCAGTAGGCTTGGGCGAAGCGCACACTCAGCGGGTCTACCGGGCGCGGATCGCCGAACGGGCGGTCCTGGCCGGCCGTCAGCACGAGCGCGTACCGATAGCTCAAACGTCGATAGCGCATGGATGCGGCCTCCTATCACCCTCGGCGAAACCGGGCGAAGTACCCAAAGCGCGAACCATCGTGCATCTCGAACCGCAGACCAATCGCTTCCGCTCGCTCGCGAAGGTCGTCGCTCGCGAGCATATGCGGATCGGGCTGCCCTTCCCCGACGATCAGCCGGCCGCCCGGCTCGAGCACCCGTCGTAGCTCGCGCAGCGCCTGATCCCGATCGGGGATCTCGCCCAGGGTGGCGACGAGAAACGCGGCATCAAATGTCGCATCCGGGTAGGGCAAATCGCGCGCGTCTCCCTGGGTGGCCACAATATTACCGATGCCGCGATCAGTCGCGCGCCGCATCAGCTCGTCGAGCATCGACTCCTGAAGATCGAGGACGTCGAGCTGGCCGCCCGGCGCGATCCACCGCGCGACATGGAGGCTGTAGTACCCGGTGCCGGGCCCCACCTCGAGCACCCGCTCCCCTGGAGCAGGGGTGAGGATCTCGCGCAGGGTGTGCCGCCGCAGGAACGGGCGCGGCACGTCGAGGAACACCCGCTGCGCAAATGGGCACGCGGAGGGGTTCTCACGGGCCCGCTTGGCCCAGGCCACGACGGCGCCCAGACCAAGGAGCGCCGTCGTAGCGAAGAATATCGTGGCTGGCAGTCTCCGCACCCGGGCTATTCCACGGTCAAGGTCCCGAGCATGCCGGCCGCTTTGTGCCCCGGCACGTTGCAGTAATACTCATATTCGCCCGCGGGCGCGTTGATGGTCGTCTCTTCCTCCGCCCCCGGGTCGATGTCGACGTC
>JBBDNH010000273.1:0-2457 GCA_040877745.1 Dehalococcoidia bacterium | reverse complement strand
AGGCCATCCTCGACCTCATCGAAGAGCTCTTCGCGCCGCCGGGCCCGCATCCGCCATACTACACTCGCGAGCGCGGCCGCGACGGCGTCCGCCACTGCGTCGAGAGCCCAAACGCGGACTGCCTGCTCGCCGAGGAGGACAGTGTCGCGCTCGGCCTCGCCACCGTCTACATCGACCTGCTTTCGATCCGCCGCGGCCAGCGATGCACCCTGGAGGAGCTCGTCGTCACCGGCGAGCAACGCAGCCGCGGCGTCGGCGCGCTGCTGCTCGAAGCCGCGCGCGGCTGGGCGCGCGAGCATGGCTGCGCGCACCTCCAGCTGGAGTCCGGCCTTGGCCGCAAGGACGCCCACCGCTTCTACCTCACCCACGACATGGACCAGGTCTCCTACGTCTTCACCCGGGACGTGTAGCCATCGCCGGACGGCCTGGTGGAGCTCTGTCCGGCCCATACGATAGACTTTCCCCATGGCGACCGGCTTGGAGACGAACGTCCTCTACTACGGCGACAACCTCGACATCCTGCGCCGCTACATCCCCGACGAGTCCGTCGACCTCATCTACCTCGACCCGCCGTTCAACTCTAACCGCTCCTACAACGTCCTCTTCCGCGAGTCCGGCGGCGCGGGCAGCGAGGCGCAGATCGAGGCCTTCGAGGACTCCTGGCACTGGGGCCCGGCCGCCCAGAAGACCTACGACGATGTGCAAACGGGCCCGCACCAGAACGTCGCCCGCATGCTCAAGGCGATGGTGGAGGGTCTCGGCCATAACGACGTGACGGCCTACCTCACCATGATGGCCATCCGCCTTGTGGCGCTGCGCCGCGCGCTAAAGCCGACCGGCTCGTTCTACCTGCACTGCGATCCCACTGCGGGGCCCTACCTTAGGGTGCTGATGGACAGCATTTTCGGTGCCAAGAATTTCCGCAATGAGATCACTTGGAAACGCACCAACGCGCGCAGCACTGAGGGGCGCTGGCCGCGGGTGCATGATATGCTGCTGTTCTACTCGAAAGGCGATCAGTTCCTGTTCAAGCCGCTAACGGTGAAGGCGGATAAGGCCAAGCTCCCGCACACGCTTATTACGGGGCCCGGTGGCCGCAAATACCAGACCTATGAATTGACCGGGCCAGGGATCACGCAAGCGGGAGAGAGTGGCCAACCATGGCGCGGCTTCGACCCATCGAAGATGGGTCGCCACTGGGCCAACAGTTTCGCGGTCATGGACGAGTGGGACTCGCACGGGCTGATCCATTGGCCACGCGATGGCGGCTTCCCACGAAGACGTGCGCAAGAGCCATTCGATGAAGAGGCCAGGGAGGTCACCGTTGGGGATGTCTGGACGGACGTGGATCGAATCAACCAGGCAGCAGGCGAGCGTCTCGGCTACCCGACGCAGAAGCCGCTCGCGCTTCTGGAGCGCATTATCAACGCGTCGTCCAACCCCGGTGACATCGTCCTCGACCCGTTCTGCGGCTGCGGCACGGCGGTGCATGCAGCGCACAAGCTCGATCGCCGTTGGATCGGCATCGACGTCACCCACCTCGCCATTGGCCTCGTCCGCCGCCGCATGCGCGACGCGTTTCCCGGCATCGAGATAAAGGTCGTCGGCGAGCCGGTCGACCTCTCCGGCGCGCGGGACCTGGCGGCGCGCGACAAGTACCAGTTCCAGTGGTGGGCGCTCGACCACCTCGGCGCGCAGCCGATGTCCGGCAAGAAGAAGGGCTCGGACAAGGGCATCGACGGCGTGCTTCCGTTCTTCGCTGGAGGCGAACATGATTTCAGGCGCGTGATCGTGTCGGTCAAGGGTGGCGAGCGCGTCGGCGTCCACATGGTGCGCGACCTGCGCGGCGTGATCGAACGGGAGAACGAGCCCATCGGCCTGCTGCTGACGCTAGAGCCGCCAACCGGGCCGATGAAGACGGAAGCCGCCGGAGCAGGTTTCTACGAGAGCGAGTTCTGGGAGAAGAAGTACCCGCGGCTCCAGATCCTCACTGTTGAGGAGATGCTGGCCGGCAAGAAGCCGGAGATGCCCCCACAGCGCTCGCCGTTCGCGGAAGCGCCGCGCGAGCGCCAGCGGGCCAAGACCGAACGGCTGCTGTAGTAACCGCTGCCACCCGCCCCTTCGCTCTCTTCCGCCCTTCGCGTACGATACCC
The DNA here is from genome assembly GCA_040877745.1 of Dehalococcoidia bacterium. Taxonomy (GTDB): domain Bacteria; phylum Chloroflexota; class Dehalococcoidia; order DSTF01; family RBG-16-68-14; genus JBBDNH01. The sequence continues at coordinate 304 of JBBDNH010000273.1, read as the reverse complement.
TGATCGACGGAGGAGCGGCCGCGCACCGGGCGGCGCACCCGGCTGTAGGATCAATCAACAAAAAAAGCACATCGCGGAAGCTAAGGGTTCCTCAGAATGACGATTTCAATCGAAGAATCAACCGCCGGCCGCTCCGTCCTCGAAGACATCCTCGCTCGGCTCGAGACCCGCCACCCGACGCTCTCCGCCAACCTCGTCCAGTTCGTCTCCGTCCTCAAGGCCGCCGAGCTCGACGCGACCACCACCCAGCTCCTCAGCGCCGCCGAGAGCCTCGCTCTGCTCGACGTCTCGCGCCGCGACGACG
>JBBDNH010000272.1:0-2472 GCA_040877745.1 Dehalococcoidia bacterium | reverse complement strand
CATCTATACGGTGATCTGGCGCAACCTCTCGACGGTCGATGGGCACACCTGGGCCGGGTCGTTCACGTTCGTGGTGCTCGGCCCCAATGGCGAGGTGCCCACCGACATCGTGCCGGCGTCGCTGCAGGAGCTGGCCCAGCCGCCATCGAACAGCCCTTCCACCCTCGACACCACAGCGCGGTGGATCGTGCTGCTGGGCACCGCGATCATGCTCGGCGGCACGGCATACGTCATGATCGTCGTGCTGCCCGCGACGCGCGTCCTGTCGGATGATTCCCGAACAGCACTGCGCTCTCTCTCGACGACGATCCTCGTGGTGACATCGGCGATCGCCGTGTTCCTGGTGCTACAAGGCAGCCTGATCCAATTGCTCGCTCAGGCCGACAACCTCGGCGGCATCGAGACCGCCGATGAGCTGCTCACCGACACCCGCTTCGGCAAGTACCTGATCGCGCGACAGGGGCTGCTCCTGGCCACGCTGATTTCGGTCGGCCTCGCCTGGCGCGCCGGTAACGGAAGGCTGCTCGTACCCGCGCTGGGCGTGCTGCTGGTATCCGCGTTCGGGGTGCTGTTCACGCAGTCGATGGTGTCCCACGCGGCCGGTGCGGACGGCGCGTTCTGGAAGGTGAGCACCGACCTGCTCCACCTATTCACCGCGTCGCTCTGGGTGGGCGGCCTGATCCACATCGGCCTCGCGATGCCGCGCTGGCTGGACCAGCTGCGCGGCGTTCCGCGCACGCTCTTCGCCGCGGAGTCCTTCCGGCGCTTCTCCGTGCTGGCGGCGTTCTCCGTGGTGGTGCTCATGGCGAGCGGTGTGCTGAGCGCGTTCTCGCAGTTCGCCTCGTTCGGCCAGCTCTTCGACACGGCGTACGGCTGGTCGCTCGTGGCCAAGATGGCCGTGATGCTGCCGCTGCTCGCCGTCGCCGGGCTGAACGCGTTCATCCTCCAGCCGCGTGTCATCGCGGCCGGCGCTGAGATGCGAGGCGCCGCGGCCGACGACCCGTCGGACGACGACGCGCCGGCCGGCGGGCCCGTAGCCAACCTGCATCGCCTGCTCGTGAACACCGTCCGGCTCGAGGCCGTCCTCGCCGTGATGGTCCTCGTCGCGGTCGGCGTGCTCATCCAGCTCGAGCCGGCGCGCGCCGAAGCCGAGGTCGCTGCGGCCAACCCCGATCTGGTGTTCGGGAGGGGAAGCGACGACGAGGTCAACGAACGCGGATACTTCCTGGAGGCGACGCAGCTCGGCGGCCTGGTGATCTCGCTCGCGGTCGACCCCGCGGAGGTCGGCGTGAACGAGTTCGAGGTCGGCCTCGGATCCGAGTTCGGCGAGGTGGGCGAGATCCTGCTGGTGCGACTTGAGATCGACCACGAAGACCCGAACATCGGCGCCTCGACGCTCGATCTGCCGCTGAGCGGCAGCGCCAAGTTCTCGGCCGAGGGGAGCAACCTGAGCCTGCCGGGCTTGTGGGACGTCACGACGACGGTCCGCCGCCGCGGCCTGGACGACGTGATCACCAACTTCACCGTCCCGGTGGGGGCCGAAGGCGCCGGCGATGAGGCAGCGGGCGCCGCGGCGGAGTCCTCCATCTGGGACTGGCCGTTCGATGGCGCCCAGGGCGTTGGCGCTGTGCTTGCGCTCTCGTTCGGCGGCGCGGGGCTGGTGCTCGTTGGCGCGTGGCAGCTGCGCGCGCTCCGCAAGAGCCGCCTTAGCTAGCGCACGACCTCGCTCTCGCGCAGCGACGCGATCTCCTCGTCCGACGCACCCAGGAGCGCGCGCAGGACTTCGTCCGTGTGCTGACCCAACAGCGGCGATGGGCCCTTGATGCCCCCCGGCGTCCTCGACAGCTTCACGGGCGTGTTCGATAGCGGCAGCTTGCCCATCACCGGGTGCTCGACCTCGACCAGCATGTCGCGAGCGCGCACCTGCGGGTGTTCGGCCGCCTGCGCGATGTTGTTGAGCGGCCCGCACGGGATGCCGATCGCGTCGAACTCGCGCAGCCACTCGGCGGTGGTGCGCTGCCGCATTGCGTCGTTCAGGACCGGCTCCAGCTGCGCGTGGTTCTCCGTGCGAGCGTCGTTCGTCGCAAAGCGTTCGTCGTAGATCAGGTCCTGCTGGCCGAGCAGGGCGCAGAGCATCTCCCACTGGTTCTCGGCGCCGCCCCAGAGCGCGAGGACGAGGTAGCCGTCCTTCGTGGGAAAGGCTTGGAACGGCGTCGCGAGGGGGTGGCGCGTGCCGATCGGCCCGGGCAGCTCGCCGGTGGCGAAGTAGCGCATGAAGGCGTTCTCCAGGATCGCGACCTGGCAATCGAGCATGCTGACGTCGACGAGCTGGCCTTCGCCGCTCTGGTCGCGCTCGCGCAGCGCGGCGAGGATGCCGATCGCGGTGAAGAGCCCGGCGGCGATGTCGCCCAGCGAGAGCCCGGGGCGGGTGGGCGGGCCGCCGGGATGGCCGGTGATGCTCATCACGCCGCC
>JBBDNH010000271.1:0-13868 GCA_040877745.1 Dehalococcoidia bacterium | reverse complement strand
GGCGCTCTTCGGAGCGGTGTTGGTCTTCACGATCCGCGCCGGCAGCGGCGCGGCGTTCGACCAGGGTGAGCCGAACGCGGTGCCGCCGGAGATATTCATCTACGCGCAGGGTTCGCCCGGGCTCAACGTGATCCTGGACAACATCGAACGCGTGGCGGAGGAGAGCGGGAACGGCAAGGACCTCAAGATCATCATCGACAACAGCGTCAACATCTGGCCGTGGCCGTGGTACATGCGAGAATACAGAAACGTGGAGTACAGCGGCTTCGATGAAGACTTCGTGCCAGCCGCGGGCGGCGTGGTGCTGGTCAGCGACTCGAATCAGGCGGTGATGCAGCCGCTGCTGGACCAGTACCACGAACCGATCCCCTACACGCACATGTGGTGGTTCCCAGAGCTCTATAAGGGCCTGGAGATGGGCGACTTCTTCCAGGACGTCTTCGATGGAGACCTGTTCCACAGGTGGCGGATCTACATGGCCAGCCGCAGCGTCGAGCGCGCGACGGCTTCGCCCAACATGCTCGCCTTCTTCCCGATCGAGTATGGCAACATCACCGTGCCTCCGCCGGTGCCGGGTGAGGCTGGGCCATCTGAGCAGCTACCGGCCGACAGCGTCACCGTGCTCGGCACAGCAGGCGCCGCGATCGGCGAGTTCTCGCAGCCCGGCGGCCTCGCCGTCGACGCGCAGGGCAACCTCTACGTCGTCGATACGCTCCAGCATCGCGTGCAGCGGCTGGCGCCCGACGGTACGTGGAGCGCCTTCGGCGAGCAAGGCAGCGACCCCGGCCAGTTCGGCAACCCGCGCACCGAGGAGTACGCTGTCGATGACGGGCCCTGGGGCGTCGGCGTCGACGCCGACGGCTTCATCTACGTGGCTGATACGTGGAACCACCGCATCCAGAAGTTCTCGCCGGAGCTGGAGCTCGTCGCCGACTGGGGCATCGGAGGGATGTTCGGCCCGCGCGACGTCGCCGTCACGGCCGACGGCAACCTGCTCATCTCGGACACCGGCAACAACCGCCTCATGCTGTACGACACGGACGGTCAGCTGGTCCGCACGTTCGGCGCCGCAGGCGACGGTCGCGGCGAGTTTAGCGAACCGACCGGCATCGCCATCGCTCCGAACGGCGACATCTACGTCGCGGACTTCTGGAACAAGCGCATCCAGCACTTCGACGCCAACCTGCAGGAGATTGGCGTGATCGAGGTCGACAGCTGGGGCAGCCCGGGGATCACGGACCGCGCGTACATCGCAGCGCTCGCGGACGGACGCGTCCTCGCGACCGACCCCGCGAACCATCGCATCGTCGTGTTTAGCGCAGCCGGCGAAGAAGAGGCGGCATGGAGCTTGCCGGGCGTCAGTTCGCGGCCGGTGGGCATCGCCGTGAATGCAGCAGGCGAGCAGGTCTACATCTCGGACGGCGCGATCAGCCAGGTCGTGCGCGTGCCGCTCGCGGCGCTCCTCGCGCCGCAGGAAACGTCGCAGCCAACCCCCTAGCGCAGGTGTCGCTGAATCGGTAGCTCGCGGTGCCGTTCGCCCGTGAGGTCGAACACCGCGTTCGAGATCGCCGCCGCCACCGGCACGATGCCCGGCTCGCCCGCCCCCGTCGAAGGCGTCTCGACGTCGCCGACGAGCGCGACCTCGATCTGCGGCGCGTTGTTGATGCGCGGCACGCGGTAGCGCGTGAAGCCGGAGTTCAGCAGCACACCCGCCTGGAAGTCGGCGGCCTCGTACAGCGCAGTACCGAGCCCCATCACGATCGATCCCTCGACCTGGTTCGCGGCGCCCTCCGGGTTCACCGTGAGCCCGCAGTCGAGCGCCGCCGCGACGCGTTCCACCTTCACTTCCGTGCCCTGCACGCCGACCTGCATGCACGTCGCGACGTAGCTGCCGACATCGAGGCCGACCGCGACGCCGACACCGCGCTTCGAGGGCGGCTTCGCGGCGCTCCAGCCGAAGCGTTCGGCCGCGGACTCAAGCACCTTGCGAAAACGCGGTTGGCTCAGGTTGCGCAGCCGCAGCTCGACCGGGTCCACGCCCACGGCCTCCGCGATCTCGTCCATGTGCACCTCGCGCGCGAAGTGGTTCGCCGCTCCTCCAAGCGACCGATAGGAACCGACGCGCAGCGGGCTGTCGGAGGTGTAGACCGTGACGTTGACGTTCGGCACGTCGTACGGCGTGTCCGACCCGCGCCTGCCTACGAACGGCCGGTCGCCTGCGTGGTAGGCTTTGCACTCCCACGCCACGAGCGTACCGTCGGAGCGAAAGCCGCTCTTGATCTCGAACAGCGCCGCGGGCCGGAACGTCGCCCACGTCTGCTCCTCGGCGCGGCTGTACGCGACGCGCACAGGGCGGCCCGCGACCCTGGCGAGCCGCGCCGCCTCGTGCGCGACGGGGTACATGCTCTTGCTGCCGAAGCCGCCCCCGATCTCCGGCGCGATGACGCGCACGCGATCTTCGTCGATCTCGAAGCGCTGGGCGAGCTCGGTGCGCAGGCCGAACGGCCGTTGCGTGCCCGCCCAGACGGTGAGCTTGCCGTCCTCCCACTGCGCGACAGCGGCCCGGGGCTCCATCGGGGCGTTGGAGACGTACGGCACGTAGTACATCGACTCCAGCACCGCGTCCGCCGAACGGAAGCCGTCCTCCAGCGAACCGGCCTCCTGCGTCGCGTAGGGGTCGCGCGCGCTGCTGAGCAGGAGCTCCGGCATATCGAGGTGCGACTTCTGGCCGGACTCCTCCTCCCACTGCGCCTGGACGACGCTCGCGGCCAACTCTGCCTGCTGGTCGCTCTCCGCGAGCACCGCAACGAGGTGCTCGTCGCGCGCGACCTGCACGACGCCCGGCATGCGTTCGGCCGCAGAGGCGTCGATCTCGCCGAGCTTGGCGTGATACGACGGCGCGCGGATCACCTTGGCGAAGAGCATGCCCGGCACGATGATGTCCTGCGAGTACTGCGACGCGCCCGTCGCGCGCGCGACCGCGTCCACGCGGAGAGCGGGCTTGCCCATCACCGTGAAGTCGCTCGCCGGCGTCAGCGCGATGTCTTCGATCAGCTCGCGCGTAAGGTCCTGACCGGCGAGCAGCTCCGCGTACGAGACCGCGCGCCCTTGGTCCTGCTTCGAACGCACGCTGCCATCGCGGCAATCGAGCTCGGACGCTGGCAGGTCGAGCCTGTCCGCGGCGAGCTCCAGCAGGGCCTGCCGCGCGGTCGCCGCGGCCTTGCGCAGCTGCATGCCCACGCGCGCGGTCGACTGGCTGCCGAACGTCCCCATGTCCCACGGCACGATGTCGGTGTCCGCCAGGACGACGTCGACGGCGTCCAGCGGCAGGCGCAGCTCGTCCGCGACCTCCATGGCCAGCCCACTGCGGATCCCCTGGCCGTACTCCACCTTGCCGGCATACGCGGTCGCGCGGCCGTCCGTGCCAACGTGGAGCCAGGTCGCGGGCTGCTTCGCCGGCTCGGTGTTGCCGTAGGCCGCCTGAGCATAGCTCTGTCGCGGCGCCGTGAAGACCACAACTTCGCCGACGATGCGCAGGCCGCCCTCGTTCATGACGGCCCTCCTGCCGCGCGCTCGACGGCGCGCTGGATGCGCTGATACGTCCCGCAGCGGCACATGTTCTCCGCCAGCGCCTCGCGGATCTGGGCGCTGCTGGCGTTCGGCTCGCGGCTGAGCAGCCCGACGGCGGTCATGATGAAGCCCGGTATGCAGTAACCGCACTGCATCGCGGACTCCTCGACAAACGCCGACTGCACGGGGTGCAGCTCGCCGTTCTGCGCCAGGCCTTCGATGGTCGTCAGCGAGCCGCCGGCGACGGCGCCCACGGTCGTCATGCAAGCGCGCAGCGGCTGGCCGTCGACGAGGACGGTGCAGGAGCCGCACAGCCCTTCGCCACAGCCGTACTTGGTACCGGTGAGACCTAAGTCGAAGCGCAAGAAGCTCAGCAGATTGCGCGCGCCGTCCTCCGCCGTCCGTTCCTCGCCGTTCACCTGAAGTGCAACCACGTTCTCTCCTCGCCCATCACCATCGTGCCGACCGTCGGTATGCTACTGAGCGAGCCGTGGCGCGTCAACCCGCTCCGTTGCTGTGAATCGCGCAATCGGCCTAGAATGAGGCTACCGATGCGACTCATCATGCGAGCAGCGGCCCGATGAAGGTGCGAAAGGCCGTCGTCCTGGCGGCCGGCTATGGCACCCGCCTCCTGCCTGCCACGAAGGCCCAGCCCAAGGAAGCGCTGCCGCTCGTCGACAAGCCGATCATCCAGTACTCGGTTGAGGAGGCGGCGGCGTCCGGCATCGAGGAGGTGATCATCGTCACCTCGTCCGGCAAGCGCGCCGTGGAAGACCACTTCGACCGCTCGTTCGAGCTGGAGCAGACGCTCGCCGCCAAGGGCGAGGTCGAGCGACTGGAGGAGCTGCAGCGCATCAGCAAACTCGCCCACATCGTGTACGTCCGGCAGCACGAGCAGCGCGGTATCGGCGACGCGGTGCTCACGGTGCGGCGGGTCGTCGGCGACGAGCCGTTCGTGCTCATGTTCCCGGACGATGTGATCGTCGCCGAGGTGCCGGTCGCCCGGCAGCTGGTCAGCGTGTTCGAGAAGCACGCTGGTTCGGTGCTCGCCGTCGAGGAGGTGCCGCAGGCCGAGATCGAAAGCTATGGCATCATCGACGGCGAACCTGTCGGCGAGGGCGTCTACCAGGTACGAGCGGTCGTCGAGAAGCCGAAGCCCGACGAGGCGCCGTCGAACCTCGCCATCGTTGGACGCTACGTCCTCACGCCGGAGATCTTCGACGTGCTCGACGAGACGCCGCCAGGCAAAGGCGGCGAGATCCAAATCACGGACGGCCTGGGCCTGCTGCTGAAGAAGCAGCCGGTGTTCGCGCTGCAGTTCCAGGGCCGCCGATACGACACCGGACGCCCGCTCGGGCTGCTCAAAGCATCGATTGAGATCGGGCTCGAACGGCCCGATATCGGGCCGGAGCTGCGCAGCTACTTGCGCAAGCTGGACCTGAACGGCTGAGACGGACGATGCGCATACTATCGCTCGGCTTTCCGCTCCCCGGCGCCCCCATCGACAACCACAGCTTTGCCAGCGCGCCGTCGTTCTTCGACTACGACGCGATCATCGCCGACCCGAGCGCGCTCTCTCAGCTCATCGAGGACATCGTGGAGGGCAGCGCCGAGCATACGACGCACGCCGGCGAGCGCGTCGTGAACGGCGCGAGCGGTCCGGGCGCGGTCGGCCTCGCCGACCTGCTGCACGACCGCCAGGACGAGACGTCGCGGCTGCTGGCGCGCGGCGGCCTCGTCGTTTGCATGGCATACCCGAACGTCGTCCACCAGCGCGTGACCGGCTTCTCCGGCTGCGACCGCTACTTCTGGCTGCCCGCCCCGGCCGGCGTACGCTACGGCGAGCCACACCTGCGGCGCGGCGCCGGAACCGAGGTCACGCCCGTAGAGCACGACCACCCGTTCGGGCCGTACGTCAGCCGCGCACGCGGCAAGCTCGCGTACCACGCCTACTTCGCCGACGACGTGCCGGGCCTCGCCGGCAACGCTCGCGTCTTCGCTCGCAGCGCCGGCGGCGTCGCGGTCGGCGTCGAACTGACGCTCGAACATGGCCGGGCGGTCTTCCTGCCGCCGCCCGCGCGCGCGCCGAGCGCGGACGAGCGCTACGATCTGTCGAACTCGCTGCAGGAGGGGGTCCGGCACACGCTGCGCCTCGCGTCGTCCGCCGAGCCGCCGGCCTGGCTGGGCGAGTACGCGCTGCCAGAGCTCGCGGAGCGCTTCGCCGCGCGCGACGAAGCGCGCGAGCGGCTCGCCCACGCGCAGGACGCGCTCGCAGGGAGCGAGGAGACGCTGGAGGAGCTGGAACGCTACCGGCGGCTGCTCTGGCAGGAGGGCAAGTACGGCCTTGAGGAGCCGGTGCGCGATGCGCTCAGGCTGATCGGCTTCCGCGTCATCGCGCAGGACATCGATACACCGGCGCGCATCGACCTCGAGGAGAGGAGCGACCGTCGCGTGGCCCTGCTGGAGACCGAGGCAAGCGTCGACGCCGTGGGGATGGATGGCCACTACCGCCTCCGGAAGCGGCTGGAGGAAGCGATCGCGAAGGGCGAGCCGCGGCGCGGCGTGCTGATCATCAACGGCCACCGGACGCTGCCGCCCTCAGACCGCCCGGCGCAGTACGACGACCCGCTGCGCGTCGCGGCGGAGAGCCTGCGCTACTGCGTCGCAACGAGCGAGCAGCTCTTCCACGCCGCGCGCGCGCAGCTCGAAGGCGACGAGGCGACCGTGCGCGCGTTCCGCGAGCGGCTGATGTCCACCGAAGGCGTACTGCGCGAGGACTAGCAGGGAGGCGAAGACCATGCCATCGAACGGGAGCTGGGCGCTCATCCTCGGCGCATCGAGCGGCTTCGGCGAAGCGACATCGATCGAGCTGGCGAAGAGCGGCTTCAACATCTTCGGCGTCCACCTCGACCTGCGCTCCACGCTGCCGAACGCGCTGCGCATCCAGGACGCGATCCGCTCTGAGGGGCGCGAGGCGGTCTTCTTCAACGTCAACGCCGCGGACGCGCAGAAGCGCGCCACCGTCGTCGATGCTATTCAGGAGCGCCTTGCGCAGGACGGCGACGGGGCGTCAGTGCGCGTGCTGCTCCACTCGCTCGCGTTCGGCACCCTGCTGCCGTACATCGGAGGCACACCCAAGGAAACGATCAGCCAGAAGCAGCTCGAAATGACGGTCGACGTGATGGCGCACAGCCTCGTCTACTGGACGCAGGACCTCGTCGCGCGCAACCTGCTGCGGCAAGGCGGCCGCATCTTCGCGATGACGAGCTCCGGCGGCAGCCGCGTGATCAAGGCCTACGGCGGCGTCTCGGCGGCGAAGGCCGCGCTGGAGTCGCACATCCGGCAGATCGCGTTCGAGCTGGCACCGCTGGGCATCACGGCGAACGCCGTTCGCGCCGGTGTCACCGACACGCCGGCCCTGCGCCGCATCCCCGGCGGCCCGGAGCTGCTCGAACGGGCAAAGCTGGCCCACCCCTCGGGCCGCTCGACAACAACGCAGGATGTCGCGCAGGCGATCGCCGCCCTGAGCGACGAACGCCTCTACTGGATGACCGGCAACGTGCTCGGCGTGGACGGCGGCGAGGACCTGACGGCGTAGGCAGCCGTGGGCGACGCGCTCGAACGCCTGCGCCCGTACGCTGACCGCGCGCGCGACTTCTCCGGCTGGCAGTTCCCAGGCCTCGTCGTCGACCACTTCGAGGGAGGCCCTCCCTGGGACTACGGAGCCATCGTGCGCGAACACGCGGTCGGGCGAGCATCGGCGCTGGACATGGGCACCGGCGGCGGCGAGGTGCTCTCGCGAATGCGCGGAGCGCTGCCGGAGCGGGTCGTGGCGATCGAAGAGTGGCACGTGAACGCGCCGGTCGCGCGCGACCTCCTCGCGCCGCTCGGCGTCGCGGTCGTGCGCGCCCGCAGCATAGAGCTTCCGTTCCACGACGCTGCGTTCGATCTCGTTCTCAACCGCCACGAAGAACTCGACCCGGGCGAAGTGGCGCGCGTGCTCGCTCCGGGGGGCGCTCTGATCACGCAGCAGGTGGGCCGCAGTAACTGGCAGGAGCTGCGCACGCACTTCCCGCGCATGACCGACTTCGGTGACCAGCGCGCAGCCTATGCGAGCGGACTCGCAAACGCCGGCCTGATCGTGACGACGAACGTCGAGCACGAGTTCCACACAGCGTTCGGCTCGCTCGGCGACATCGTCTACATGCTCTCGGTCACGCCCTGGTCGGTCTCAGACTTCGATGTAGAGCGAGACCTGGAGGCGCTATTGGCCTTGGAGGAGGCCTGCAGGACAGAACGAGGCCTCGTGCTGACGGAGGGCCGCTACCTCCTCGTCGCCGAGAACCCGGTTTGACACTCACGCCCATGCTTCTTACACTAGCCAACGAGCCGTCTCGAACGGCATCCCAAGGAGCACGCTATGGCTGAACGTTCGCACTTCTACGGCATCGTCATCTGCGCCATCACGATCATGACCGCGCTCTTCTTCCTCGGCGGCGTGATGCGACGCAGCTACTGGGCAGTTGCCTTGCCCGTCACGGGAGGGTTCCTGGGAGCGCTCTACGTTGCGTTCTGGATTGGACGCGCGCTGATCGCCACGCCCATCGAGCCGCCCGCCGACGACTAGCGCCTCGCCTTCGCCCGAACCTCTTCGTACAGGTCCACCGTCCTGAGCGCCGTCTGCCGCCACGAGAAGTGGTCGACGATGCGTCGCCGGCCCGCCTGCCCGAGTCTGAGCTGTAGCTCGCTGTCGGCCAAGATACGCTCGATCGCGGCCGCGAGCGCGGGTGCGTCGCCCGGGGGTACCAGCACGCCGCTCACGCCGTCCTCGATGATCTCAGGATAGGCGCCGGCCGTCGTGGCGAGCACGGGCGTGCCGCAGGCCATCGCCTCGGCCGCCGGCAGCCCGAAGCCCTCGTAGAGCGACGGCGAGACGAAGAGCTGTGTCTGGTTGTAGCGCCGCACCAGCTCTTCGCGAATCAGCCGCCCGGTCAGCGTCACCCGGTCCTCGATGCCCAGCTCGCGGGCGAGCAACGGCACAACGTACGCGTGCAGGCGGTCCACGACCGTCAGGCGCAAGTCGGTGCGATGCTTGAGCAGCGCGAGCGCCTCCAGCAGGTAGCGCGAGCCCTTGTTGCGGTCGTCGGAGTTGCCGACGTAGAGCAGCGAGCTGGGCTGCCGGGGCGCCTCCTGCGGCCGAAAGGCTTCGGTGTCCACGCCGTCGTAGATCACTTCGATCTGCTCGGGCCGGAGGCTGAACGCGCTCGCAACCGACTCGGCCGAGTTGCCGGAGCCGGTGATGATCCGGTCGAGCCGGCGCGCGACGAACTCCTGCATGAAGAATGGGTGGAACTTCACCCACTTGATCTTCTCGCCGAGCGTGTTCGCCTGCATGACGGCGTTCAAACGGTCGACCTGGAGCGGGTGATGGATGTTCGCGACGACGGGCATGCCGCTTGCCTTGATCAGCAATACGCCGTAGCCGAGGCCCTGCACGTCGTGGACGACATCGAAGCGATGCTCGCCCGATATCTCGCAGAGCTTGCGATAGGCGCGGAAGCTGAACGCCGCCATCACGGAGAACATACCCATGCGACTCGTCGCCAGTTCGTAGAAGTTGATCGGCTGGAAGAAGCTCGCCGGGTCGCGGCCGAAGAAGAAGAAGCGCCCTGTCTCCATCAGCCGGTAGATGCTGTAGCTGGGCACTTTGTGTACCACAACCCCCTCGACGACCTCCGGGTAGGGCGGCCCGGCGATCACATGCACCTCATGCCCAAGTTCGTGCAGCTCGCGGGTGATGTGGTGCAGGTAGACACCCTGCCCGCCTGAGTACATGCTGCCCTGGTGCAGCAGGAAGCAGACCTTCATCGCACGAGCTCCAGCACGGGCGCCGCGACCACCCGGCTGCCGGCGACCTGCTCGTACAGCTCCGCCGTCTCCGCCGCCGCGCGACGCCAGCTGAAGCGCTCGCGCACGCGGCGTGCGCCGGCCTCGCCCATGCTCGCGCAGCGGCGCGAGTCGCCGAGCAGCGTCGCGATCGCCTGCGCGAGTGCGTCAGCGTTCCCCGTCGGTACTAGCAGCCCGGTTTCGCCGTCCTGGACGATCTCCGGCAGCGCGCCGGCCCGCGTCGCAACGACCGGCGTGCCGCAGGCGGCAGCCTCCGCGGCAGGCAGGCCGAAGCCTTCGTAGAGCGACGGCGAGACGAGCAGCTGCGCGCGGTTGTACTCGCGCGCGAGCTCGTCGGTAGAGAGGCTGTCGATAAACGTCACGCGCCCTCCTAGACCGAGCTCGGCGGCCTCGCGGGGCGCCTCGTTCGACCACGAGCGCTGGACGACGACCAGCCGGAACGCCGTGGACGGCGCGAGCCGCGCCAGGGCGAGCAGCAGGTAGCGAAAGCCCTTGTTCCTGTCCTCCGGGTCGCCGACGAAGAGGATGCGGTCCTGTTCGCGTTCTACGTCCGCCAACGGGCGGAATGTGTCCGTATCGACGCCGTTGCGAACGATTGCGATCTCCGCTTCGTCGAGATCGAACGCGCGAGCGACCGAGCGCGCCGCGGACGGCGAGACCGCGACCACGCGGTCGACGCGCCGGACGACGAAGCGCTGCATGAAGAACGGGTAGAAGAGCACAGCGCGCACCTGCTCCGACGCCGAGCGCGCTTCCCGAACGCGGTTCTCGCGGTCGACGGTGAGCGGATGGTGCACCGTGGCGACGACGGGCACGCCGAGCGCCCTGATCAGCAGTGTCCCGTAGCCGAGCACCTGGTTGTCGTGGACGACATCGAAGCGCTGGCCGCGGGCGAGCAGCTCGCGCAGACGCTGGTAGGCGCGAATGCTGAATGCGCCCATCACCGAGTACATACCCAGTCGCGTCGTCACCAGCTCTCCGAGGTTGAGCGGATGGAACACGTCGAGCGGCGGCCGGCCGTAGAAGAAGCGCCGGCCGGTCGCCAGCAGCCGGTGGAAGTTGTAGCTCTGCACTTTGTGCAGCCGCACGCCGGCCGCGAGGTCCGGGTACGGTGGCCCTCCGATGACGTGGACCTCGTGGCCCAGCGCCGCCAGCTCACGTGTCAGGTTGCTCAGGTAGACGCCTTGCCCACCCGAGAACATGCTCCCCTCGTGGAGCAGGAAACAGATCTTCATGAGAGAGGCGTGGGTTCGGGTTCGCGGACCGGCGTGGCCACGGGTGCCGCTCGCCCGCCGCCGATGACCTCCTCGTAGAGCGCCAGGGTCTCCTCTGCTGTGCGCTGCCAGCTAAACAGCTCGCGGACGCGGCGCGCTCCCGCCTCGCCCATCGTCCGGCAGAGGCCCGGGTCCGCCAGCAGAGCCAGGATCGCCTGCGCCAGCGGCGCCCCCTCTCCGGGCGGTACCAGCAGCCCGCTCACACCGTCCTCGACGATCTCCGGCAGCGCCCCTGCCGTCGTCGCGACGACAGGCGTCCCGCAGGCGAGCGCCTCCGCCGCTGGCAGGCCGAAGCCCTCATAGAGCGAGGGCGAGACGAGGAGCTGCGCGCGGTTGTACTGCTCGACCAGCTCATCCGTGGTGAGCTGCTCCAGGGACGTCGCCTTCCCCTGCAGGCCCATCTCCTGGATCAGCCGCGGCGCCTCGCGCGAGCCGGGACGGTGGACTACATACAGATGGAACGGCGCCTTATCGCGCACCAGCCGGAGCGCCTCAAGCAGGAAGCGAAAGCCCTTGTTCTTGTCCTCGGTGTGACCGACGAAGAGGATGCGCCCAGGCTCGGGCTCGATGGTATCGAGCGGATAGAAGATGTCCGGGTCGACGCCGTCGTAGATCACGCGGATGTGCTCATCGGGCAGGCCGACGAACCGCACGATCGATGCCGCAGAGCCTGCCGAACCGGTGATGATCCGGTCGACGCGCCGCGCGACCCAGCGCTGCATCACCCACGGGAACCAGAGCAGCCGCGACACCAGCTTGCCCAGCGATCGCGCCTGCAGCAGCTCGTTCTGCCGGTCGATCGCCAGCGGATGGTGAATGTTGGCCACCACCGGACGCCCGCGCTGTTTCATCAGCCAGATACCGTAGCCCAGCGTCTGGTTATCGTGGATCAGGTCGAAGGGCCTGTCGCGCTCTAGCTCGTTCAGCTTGTGGTAGGCGCGCAGGCTGAACATGTTGAGCAGCGAGGTCAGCGTATAGCGCGTCGTCGCGAACTCGAAGAGGTTAACGGGATGGAAGAAGAGGAGCGGATGCGTGCGGTACGCGTACTCGTCGAAGTTGTCCAGGTAGCTCCAAAAGCTGAACGTCTTCAGCCTGTGCATACGGACCTGCGGCGAGACGGTCGGGTATGGTACGCCGGCGATCACGTGCACTTCGTGACCCATCTTGGCCAGCTCGCGGCTCAGGTAGTGCAGGTAGACGCCCTGCCCGCCGGAGTACATATGCCCCTGGTACTGGATGAAGCAGATCCTCAACGCGCGCCGGCCTTTCGGCCGTAGAGCACGATGCTCTTCGGCAGGACGTGGCTGCCCAGCGCATCGCACCACGCGAGCAGCCGCCAGTTGCGGTGCGAAGGCGTATCGAGCAGCCAGCGGATCGCGCGCGTCGCGCGGCCTGGCTTACCCCACTCGCGGTCGACGACCGAGTGGACGAGCCAGCGCACCGACTCCAGCGAGTGCCGGAACTGCACCGCGAACGGCTCGGCGCCGTTCTCGCGCAGCAGTTGCCGGATCTCCTTGCGGCGGTAGATGCGCACGTGGCCGCCCGGCGCGTTCTTGTAGCGCGGCGACACACGCCACAGCAGCCGCTCCGAGTACTCGTCGGGCACGCTGATCGCCAGGACGCCGTTCGGCTTCAGGACGCGCACGAGCTCGCGTAGGATCGCGCGGTCGTCCGGCACGTGCTCCAGCGTCTCGGTGCAGAGCACCTGGTCGAAGAGATCGTCGTCGAACGGTAGCCGGCCGCCGTCGCCCTCGATCATGTGCACGGACGCCGGTACCGGCCGCTCGCGCTTGGTCATCGCCAGCAGGTAGCGCATCGAGCGCAGGTCGTCGCGCGCCATGTCGAGGCCGACGAACGTGCCCTCGAAGCGCGTCAACTCCAGGATGTGACGTCCGGTGCCGCAGCCGACGTCGAGCAGGCGGCTCGTGGGCGTCAGGTCGAGCTTCTCGGGGTCGATGGCCTGGTATCGGTCAAGCACGGCGGGGATGCAGCACAGCGTCGCTCTAACCGGCCACCCTCGACCGCTCTCGCGAGGCCTCGCCCGTAGCTTCCTGTTCGGTCGCCGGCGGCTTGCGGCCGTAGAGCACCATGTCCTTGCCGATCACCAGGTTCGCGGCGGCCTCCACCCGCTCGATCAGGCGCGGACGCGTGCGGTGGTACCAGCTCAGGAAGCGGAACGCCAGGCGCGGCACGAAGCGCTGCTCCTGGTCCTTCCCGAACGTACAGCGGATGGCCCAGTAGATCGCCTGGAACGCGTGGCGATAGCGCGTCTTGTACAGCTCGAAGCCCTGCTCCCGCAGGTAGCGCGCCATCTCGCCCGGCTTGTAGTAGCGCACATGGCCGCCCGGCGTGTGCCAGTACTCCCACGAGAGGGTCCAGAACAGCCGCTCGGGCTCGTATCGAGGCACGCTGATCGCGGAAGGCGCGCCGGGCTTCGCGACGCGGTAGAGCTCGCTGATGCCCAGCTTGTCGTCCGGGATGTGCTCCAGCACCTCGGTGCACATGATCTTGTCGAACGCGCCGTCTCGGAACGGCAGGTGCTGCGCGTCCGCGACGATGAAGTCCGCCCAGCCCAGCACGCCGTCCTTCTTCACAGGCCCGTAGCGCGCGAACGGCGAGGCGCCCTCCGGCGCGCGCAGATAGTAGCGCGCCTTCTGCAGCTCGCTCATGTCGACGTCGACCGATACGACGCGCACCGGCCAGCGGCAGGCCTCGATCGTGTGGCGTCCGTTCCCTGAGCCGAGATCGAGCAGCCAGTCACCCTGCTCCAGCTTCAGGTGCCGGCGAAAGTCGATCGTGACGATGTTATCGGGCACGCGTTCCCTCCACTCCGCGTTCGAGAACGAGCATAGCGTTGCGCTCAGGTGCGAACAAGTCCGTCTAGCTCAGCGACGCCGCCGCCGGCGACGCGACGCTCACCGGGCGTCCCAGCGCTTCCTCGTACACGGCGAGCGTCTCCTCGGCGGCCTTGCGCCAGTTGAACCGCTCGAGGATCGCGCGCCGGCCGTTCGCGCCCAGGCTTGCGCGCAGGCCGGGGTCGTCCATCAGCATGCGGATCGCGTCCGCCAGCGCGTGCGAGTCGCCGGGCGGCACCAGCCAGCCCGTCTCCTCGTGGTC
>JBBDNH010000270.1:0-2505 GCA_040877745.1 Dehalococcoidia bacterium | reverse complement strand
CTGGCAGGACGAGATCGGCCTGCCGGTGCGCCGGAAGACCTCCAGCGCGCGGATGACGCGGCGCGGGTTGCGCCGGTCGCCGCGGGCGGCGTACTCAGGATCAACGGCCTCCAGCTCCGCGACGAGCGCCTCGACGCCATCGCGCTCGACGCGCGCCTCAAGCTCCGCTCGCAGATCGAGGTCGGGCGGCACGCGGGGCACCTGCCAGCCTTCCAGGAGGGCCCAGACGTACTGGCCGGTGCCGCCGGCGACGATCGGCGTCACGCCACGGGACCAGCAGTCATCGAGCGCTTCGCGAGCGAGGTCGAGGTAGCGGCCGAGGCTGAACGTTTCGTCGGGCTCCGCGACGTCGACCAGCCAGTGGCGCACGCCCTCGCGCTCGGCGGCCGTTGGCTTGGCCGTGCCGATGTCCATGCCGCGATAGACCTGTCGCGAGTCGGCGTTGACGATCTCGCCGCCGAGCTGCCCGGCGAGGCGCACGCCGAGCGCCGTCTTGCCGGTCGCCGTCGCGCCGGCGACGGCGATGAGGCGCCGCGTGCGGGGGTCTGTCATGGTCAGCGGGCTTCTGCGGCCGCGCGGACGATCGCCGCGAAAGCGTCGGCGTCGAGGCTGGCGCCGCCTACGAGCGCGCCGTCGATCTCCGTCTGGGCGAGGAACTCAGCGGCGTTCTCGGGCTTCACGGAGCCGCCGTACTGGATGCGGTTCGCCTGTGCGATGGCGTCGCCGAACAGGTCGCCGATGAGGCCTCGGATCAGCGCGACGGCGGCGTTCGCCTGCTGGCCGCTGGCGGCGAGTCCGGTGCCGATCGCCCAGACCGGCTCGTATGCGACGACGCAGTCCCCGCTCCACGGCACGCCCTCGAGGCCCCGGCGCACCTGTCGCGTGAGGACCTCTTCGGTCTGGCCGGCCTCGCGCTCGTCCTTCGTTTCACCGAGACAGAAGATCGGCGTCAGTCCGTGCGCCAGCGCGCCCTGGAGGCGCTTGCTCACCGTCTCGTCGGTTTCGCAGAAGTACTGCCGGCGTTCCGAGTGGCCGACGATGACGAGGCTGGCCAGCCCGCGCAGCATGGTGGGGCTCACCTCGCCCGTGTAGGCGCCCTGGTCCTCCCAGTGGACGTTCTGCGCGCCCAGCCGGACGTTCGAGCCTTCGAGCGCGGCGCGCGCGGCATCTAAGTGCGGGAACGGGGGGCAGACGGCGACATCGACGCCGTCGATGCCGGCGACGCGCTCGCGCACGGCCTGGCAGAGTGCGACGCACTCGTCCGCGCTCGTGTACATCTTCCAGTTCCCGGCGATGAACGGCACGCGGCTCATGCTAGGCTCCGTACTTCACGAAGCGGCCGGCGTTTGCCATCGCCAGCGGCATCGCGTCGGTCGCTGGGAACACGCCGAGCGAACCGAGCGAGCACGAGCGCTCGTCGAACGCGTGCACCGCGTCCGGCCGCGTCCACTTCGAATGCAGCACGAACGGCACGGGGTGCCAGCTGTGCGCCGCGAGCGCGGACGGCGTCGAGTGGTCGCCGGCGATCATTAGGACGTCGGGACTGAGCGCGCGCAGGTTCTTCAGCGAGCGGTCGAACGCCTCCAGCGCCTCCACCTTCCCCTCGAAATCACCGTCCTCGCCGGCGGCGTCCGCGGGCTTGTAGTGGACGAAGAAGAAGTCGAAATCGTCCCAATGCTCGCGCAGTGTCTGGATCTCCTCCTCGAACGTCGCGCCGGTGCGCAAGATGCTCATGCCGACCAGCTTCGCGAGACCGCGGTACATCGGGTAGACCGCGACAGCGGCCGCGCGCAGGTTGAAGAGCTCGGGGAATGCGGGCATCTCCGGCTGGCTGGCGAAGCCGCGCAGCGTGAGGCCGTTCGCGGGCTCGCTGCCGTTCAGCAGCTCCCGCGCGCCGGCGACAAACGTGTCCACCAGTGCGGCGGTCGCCTTGGCCTCGGTCGCCAGCGCCTTCGCCGCCAGCGGCTCGACGCCCTCGCGCTGGGGGTCGGTGTCCGCGAGAGCCGGCGAGAGCTTTTTCTTGCCCTGCGGCCGGAGCACCACGAGGAAGCGATGGTCGCGCACCGGCTCGACGAAGAGCCGGACGCCGGGCAGCGCGATCGCGCGAAGCTTCTCGCAGAGCGCCGCGCTCTGCTCGGTCGCGATGCGGCCGGCGCGGCGGTCGGTGATGCGGCCCTCGGCGTCGAGCGTGCAAAAGTTGCCGCGCGCGGCGACGTCCTTGGGCTGCAGGTCGAAGTCGATGCCGAGCCCCTCCAGCACGCCCCGGCCGACGGTGTATTGGATCGGGTCGTAGCCGAAGAGCGACAGATGGCCGGGGCCGCTGCCCGGCGTGATACCGGTGGCGACGGGCACGGAGAGCCCGCAGGCACCCTCGGTGGCCAGCCGGTCGAGGTTCGGCGTGTCGGCCGCCTCCAGCTCGCTGCGGCCGGTTCCGGGGTGTGGCAGACCGCCCAGGCCGTCAACGACGACGAGGAGGATCTTGGTGTCGTTGGGCGTGGCGAGCTG